>JAEENF010000212.1 GCA_016283605.1 Prevotella sp. | reverse complement strand
AAGCAGAAGGAGCAGCAAGACAAGCTGGAACAGATGGGTCTGGCTGTGAAGAAAAGTTTGGAAGAGCCAAGGACGCAGAATATCTATGGCGACAAGAACGAGTTTCAAGATGGGGCGCAGTTGCTGAAGATGGGCATACCTGATGGTGCTGACCCTGCTGAGATTGCTGCACGCATAGCAGAACAGCAGAAGCTGCTGGAGTAGAAGGAGGATAAAATACGATGAGTGATACGAAAGAATATATCAAGGGCGACAAGCATGTGCACCAGGCTGGGAGCATCATGATTAAGTTCGCACAATATAACGTGCCTGAGCAGAAGGGTGACTGGAAGCAGCAGGAAGAAATGGAGGCCGAGGAACTGGAGAAGGCGTTTGCCGACTTTGAAGAAGTGGTGAATGAAACGGCTGAAGCCGATGGTGCTGCTGTTGTGGAGCAAGAGCCGTCCCAAGAGGACTTGTTGTCTGATGTTGACCGTTTTATAGATCGCGTAAAGGCCATCTTTGCCAAGGCTGCTGAAAAGAATGGCGAGAAGATTAACGTCAATGCCAAAGGATGGAGTGGCCAATATACATTCTATGTAGATGCTGATAGAATCTCGAAGATGCTCGATGATCTGCGCCAGAACTCAGAGCAGAAGGTGAAAGAGTATCTGGACTTGTTTAAGGGTTGTACCAGCGTATCGGCTGTGGCTCCATTTGTTGGAGAGATACTCGACATCGAGGAACTGAGGGTGAAGGAATTGCAGAAGTCAGACATGAGGTTTGCCCTTGAGCCTTTCTATGGCATGACTGCCACTGCTGTCAGCAAATTGAGTTCAAAGGTAGGTAAAACGGAGAGCGAAATGCTGATAAACACTCTAAAAGGACTGCTTAAGAAGTACCCCAAGAGCTAAATAATTACGGCTCACCACGGATTATTTTTGCCAAAACCATGATAATTTAGATAACGCACTGAAATACAACATTTTGCGGTAAAAATCATTTCCTAGGTTATTTTTGCATCTATAGGAAATTATTCAGAATCTTTGCCCACGGAAATCAGAAATGATGACCGTGGGTAAATTTTTTTATTGTATTTCTAAAAAGTAATAAGGTTATGGCAAAGACAGTCATGTTGCAGCCTACAGCAACTAAAAAAAGTAGCACACAAGACGAGAAGCAGAAGAACCTTGAAACAATGGTTAAGTATGGTGAGGTTCTTAGTAACGAACTTATTGGGAAGTTGTCACAGTATGGTAATTCCTACCAGGGATTGTGCATCGAGACGTATGCCGTCTGCAAGGCGTATGCGGCTCTGAAAGTCATCGCACTGGATGCAGACTGGGATAATGAACCACTCTTTCAGAAACTGCTGCCTTGGTTCATCGAAGAAGCAGAGGAGATGCTTGCAGAGGTGAAAAATGAGGAGAATGTTTAATCATTAAAATAACAAGAAAATGGAAAGAGTAGAAATACAGAACAATGAGATCAGTCAGATGTTGCAGCACTTGGCTCCTTGGATTGAGAAGACTGACGGTGAGGAATCTGTTGGGGCGTGGGAAACCACGATGGCTACGAAGATGATGATGAAGCTCTTGGAGCTTTGGATGACTCAGGATAGCAGAGAGCGCGTAGAGAAGATGCTCGAATACTATCACCCTCTGGACCGTGCCGCCATGGCCTACGGCTTGGTGGTGTATGTGATGACTGGCACGAAGATGACCTTCAAGAGCGCTATGGCAAACCAGCACTACAAGATCATCTGCAAGATGTTGAAGGAGGATATGCCGCAGCTGATGTTTGCTGGTCACATGAAGTATATGGTTCGTAGATATGGAAAGAAGTCAAGAAGTTAAGTAGTTAGAGAAGTTAAGAAGATAGAGACATAACCGAGTCGGAGCGAGTGGAGGAAGTCTACGTAGTGAAAATGGCCAAATTCCGACATGACCTTCACTCTCTAATTCGATAAGATTATGCGAAAGTATGTAGAGATTCCATTAGAAGTAATGGAGCGCCTTGTAGAAGGCAAGTGTGTGGAAGGTTCACTTCGTCGTGACGAGTGGACAGGTAAAGTAACCTTTAGGGCTTATCAGCGTCAGCCTCGTGATCGCCATGAACGTGTGGTGTGTCAGTTGGAGAACGGCTGGTTGAAGGAGTCGCCCCAGCGTTACAAGTTCTATAACAGCGTCAGGAAAGACCTTGGCCGTCGTATGGTGGACGTGGTGATGCATCGCGAACTGAATACGGCTATGCAGGCGCTGGAGATAGAAGAGATTCTGGATAATGTTTAATCTTTTAATCTATAGGAACATGGAAGCATTAGTATTGATCAAGGAGGTAGGCGCATACTCTGAGCGCCAGTACCAGAGACAGGATGGTACAACGGAGTATTTCAAGAGTCGTGGTGTAGTGCTGAAGCACGGTGGCGACGAGGTGTATGGTGAACTGACTGGCGAGTATGCCTCTAAGCAGCGCGACACGCAGTTCTTCGAGAACCAGCCTTACGTGGCTAAGGGCTTCTGGAAGCATCGCACATGGCAGGACCAGAACGGCCAGACGCGACATGAGAATGCTCTGTACATCACTGATTTGCAGGCCCTGTAATTGATAATTGAAAATTGATAATTGACAATTATGAATAAGGGATTCTGTTATCAGGAAAACACTCACTTCTCTCAGGCTGTCAAGTGCAGCCGAGAGAAGTTCTGGGACAGCGTGAGGAACACCTCTACTGCCTGGAAGATTGACAGCCGAAGGGAGATTCTGGAGGCTGTGGAACAGCACAATTCTGAGGTCACGGGCAAGTGGCTGAAGAATGAGGACTATGGAAAGTTTCTGGCTAAGAAGCGTGGCTTGAAGAAGGCTGCGATTAAGCGAGAGCAGAGTGGAGCTCGCTCTAACTCTGCCGAGCGTGAGCAGGCTCGACCGAAGGTCAAACTCAGTGCGCGTCAGAAGTTCTTTGAGAAGAGCGACGAAGAGCGTCTGCTGGCCTTTGCTCAGGAGTTGAAGGACAATCTTGTAGCGTTCATTTTCAGTTGCTATGAGTTTGACGCAACTGAGACTGCTAAGGGTTCGATGTTTTGCCATCGCAGGTTGGCAGACTGTCACCTGAACGGTTTGGTGATGCTCGACATCGACCATGTGGATAATCCGCTGGAAAGA
>JAEENF010000211.1 GCA_016283605.1 Prevotella sp. | reverse complement strand
GAAGATCAGAGGTCGCATCGAAGACGGTCTGAAACAGATTCCTGGTGTGGAGTACGATAAGAACCGTCTGGAACAGGAACTGATCTACTACATCGAGAAACTCGACATCAGCGAAGAGAAGCAACGTCTGGCCAACCATCTGAAGTATTTCCGTGAGACGATGAACGAGGCTGCCGGACAAGGCAAGAAGCTGGGCTTCATCGCCCAGGAGATGGGTCGTGAGATCAATACGACAGGTTCGAAGAGTAATCAGGCCGAGATGCAGAACATCGTGGTGAAGATGAAGGACGAGCTGGAACAGATCAAGGAACAAGTTTTGAATGCATTGTAATTATAATAACGACAAAGTTGTCAAAGTTGTCGTAAATAGAAATGAGAGGTAAGTTAATAATCATAAGTGCGCCGTCAGGAACGGGGAAAAGCACGATTATCGGATGGCTGATGAAAGAACATCCGGAGTTGAACCTGGCTTTTTCGATATCCTGCACATCGAGACCGCCGAGAGGAACAGAACAGAACGGGGTAGAGTATTTCTTCCTGACACCCGAGGAATTCCGTCAGAGGATTGACAACGATGAGTTCCTGGAGTACGAAGAGGTCTATGAAGGCCGATTCTATGGAACGCTGAAGGCTCAGGTGGAACGTCAGTTGGAAGCCGGACAGAACGTGGTATTTGATGTCGACGTCAAGGGTGGCGTGAACATCAAGAACTATTACGGTGACGAGGCGATGAGTGTCTTCATCCAACCCCCTTCGATCGCAGAGCTCCGTAAGCGGCTCGAAGGTCGTGGAACTGATGCGCCAGAGGTGATTGATCAGCGCATCGCACGGGCAGAGTTCGAACTGACCTTTGCCGATAAATTCGACAAGATCGTCGTTAATGACAACCTCGCCCAGGCCGAACAAGACGCACTAACAAAAGTCTGTGAGTTTTTAAATAACGACAACTCAGACAACAAAAACAACAGTTCAGTCTGATGACTGATTTAGAAAAAGTTGTCTAAGTTGTTTAAGTTGTCGTTAATATAAAATATTGTTGTCTGAATGAAAAGGACGGGGATCTTTGGGGGATCGTTTAATCCCATACACAACGGCCATATCTCGCTAGCCCGACAACTACGGGAGAAAGCGGGGCTTGATGAGGTTTGGTTGATGGTGTCGCCCCAGAATCCCTTGAAGCAGTCGGCAGATTTGCTCGATGATAACATCCGCATGGAGATGGTACGACTGGCACTCGAAGGTGTTGGGGGTATCGTGGCCTGCGACTATGAGATGCATCTGCCCAAGCCCTCATATACTTGGAATACGCTACAAGCTTTATCAAAAGACTTTCCCGATCGTGAGTTTGTGCTCCTGATGGGTGGTGACAACTGGACGCTCTTTGACCGTTGGTATCATCATGAAGATATTGCTGCCAATTATCAGATCGTCGTTTACACCAGAACCCCAGGGGAGCCGGGCTATATGGACATCAGTAGCACGGAGATACGACAGAGAATCAGAGCGGGTAGGGGCATCAGGCGAATGGTGCCCAAGGCAGTAGCAGACTATATCACCAAACATCATCTGTATGCGTAAACGACTGAAGATCAATCCCCTCAACTGGTTAGGGTATCTCTTTGCCCCTATCCAGAAGAATGGTGCCTTCTTCGTCTTTATGTTCGCATTGGGCTGGATTTGTACGCAGTTGGAGATCATGCCCGTCTATCTGGTAGGACGGGGTGCAGAACCTTATGCCCTCTCCTTTCCAGAGCTGTTCCTGGATATCTATGTGTTGTGTATCATCCTGACGCTCATCCCCAGTAAAGTCCGTATCTGGATAAAGGGACTGTTGTATATCTTGTTCTATGGTGTGGCCATCGCAGATATGTTCTGTTATGAACGCTTCGACTCTACGCTGACGCCCACCATGTTGATGTTATGTGGTGAGACAACGGGTCAGGAGGCCAGCGAGTTCCTGAAGGGTTATCTCAGTTGGGATGTCATCACCTCGAAAGTCGGTTGGATCCTGTTGCTGATCTTAGTGCATATCCTTTGGACACTTCTCCGCTGGTTCTTCAGCAAGAACAGTCGACGCCTGATCCTACCAAAGATGAACGAGGTTGTTGTGACTGGTTTCAAGGCGCTGTTGGGTATCGCTGTCGCCTGGCTGGTTTACAGTTCACTCTCGCAGACCTGGGACAACAAGGTGGCCTTGCACCGTCTGTTCTCTTATGATACCATCGGACAGGTGGAACACGAACAGGCCCAGAAGGATCACGCCCATCTTTATCTGCCCGTCTACCGTCTGGCCTTTGGTATCTATGCCAATCGCTTGGCTTCACACCAGATTGTCCAGTTGGAGGCAGCGAGTCAGAAGATTCAGATAGACAGTTGTAGCTATCGGGTTTCGAATATTGTGCTCGTCATTGGAGAGAGCTATAACAAACACCATTCACAACTATATGGCTACAAGATGGCCACAACCCCTCGTCAGGTGGCTTTGGCTGAAGAGGGGAGTCTGATTCCCTTTACTGATGTGGTATCAACGTGGAATCTGACGAGTTTTGTCTTTAAGCATATGCTCTCGCTCTATGCCGTAGGGGATAGTGGAGAGTGGTGCGATAAGCCGCTCTTCCCAGAGGTGTTCCGTAAGGCTGGTTATCATGTGACGTTTATCACCAACCAGTTCCTGCCGAAGGCCAACGAGGCTGTCTATGACTTCAGTGGCGGCTTCTTCCTGAACCATCCGGAACTGAGCCAGAAGCAGTTTGATATCCGAAATACCCGTCTGCACCGTTTCGATGACGGGGTAATCAAGGAGCTGGATAGTGCTACCGCTCCCCACTCTGAACTCATTATTCTGCATCTGATGGGTTCACATATGGACTATCGGGCGCGTTATCCGCAGAAGACTCATCGCCACTTTACCCCTCAGATGTACAATCGTCCTGACCTTACGAATGAACAAAAGCAGATACTCGCTGACTATGATAACTCGTTACGTTACAACGACTCTATTGTCTATGCGATCACCCAACGGTTTGCGGATAAGGACGCCGTGGTCATTTATGTCCCAGATCATGGCGAGGAGATGTTCGATGACAAGCCTTTGAGATACGGACGCAACCATTCGGCAGAGGTAGACTACCGTCTGGCGCGAAACGAGATGGAGATACCCTTCTGGATCTGGGGTTCGCCGCAGTATATCGAGAAGCATCCCTATGGTTGGCTGGCGATACAGAATGCCAAGGGGCGTCCGATGATGATTGATGCCCTGCCTCATCTGTTGCTCTATCTCGGAGGCATATCCACCCCGCTTTATCGTCCGGAGTTGAACATTATCACGCCAGAATATGATGTGAATCGTCCGCGTATCCTGAAAGGAGCTGTTGACTACAACAAACTGAAGCGCCTATGAAAGAACTATTGACTCGGACTGAATGTACGGCGATGAGAGGAATTGCCATCCTTGCCATCATGTTGCATAACTACTGTCACTTTATCGGTAAGATTGTCCAGGAGAATGAATATCAGTTCTTCATCATGAACAATGACCGTCTGTGGCAGGCTATGACACACCCAGATGTATTGTTGCCTGTTCATTTATTGTCATATTTCGGACATTATGGTGTGCCGGTATTCCTTTTCCTCAGTGGTTACGGGCTGGTTATGAAATATGAAACCTCACAGAGTTCTTCGACGAGCGAAGTGGCAGAGCCGAGCGCCTGTCCTCCAGTGAGGTTCCTGCGATACAGCTATCTGAAACTGTTGAGGATGCTGATTGTGGGATTCTCACTGTTTATCTGTGTCGATATCGTAACGCCAGGGACCTTTTCTTTCCACTGGGACAATGTGCTGGCGCAGCTGCTGATGTACATCAACGTACTTCCAGAGCCGGACAGAATCATCTGGCCAGGGATATATTGGTTCTTTGGACTGATGATCGAGCTCTATATCGTTTATCGCCTATTGCTCTACCGTCGCAGTTCGTGGCTTGTGGTCGTCATGATTGTCATTTGCTGGTTGCTGCAAGTCTTCTGCGATCCTGAGGGCGAGACACTCAATCGTCTGCGTTATAACTTCATCGGGGGTATGCTTCCCTTCGGATTAGGATTAATCGCAGCAAGAGTCCGCACGGGACGGACTCCAAGTCCGCACGCGACGGACCAAGAGTTTGCACGCGACGGACTATTTCTTTGGATTCCAGTCCTGATCGTTTCAGTGGCATTGGTCTTCGCGATGTGCTTTAACTTCCAGACGTGGTTCTGGATTCCTGTCTTTATCATCATCGGTTGTGTAGCGATGGTGAAGGTGATGCCAGGATGGCTGATGAAGGTCTTCGTCTGGTTCGGCGGCATCTCTGCAGCGATGTTTGTGGCACATCCGATAGCCAGGAAACTCTTTATTACCGTTGCCTGGAAACAGGACATCTACGACGGATTGATGCTTTACTTCATTGCTGCGATAGCCCTTTCGTGGGTTGTTAAGCAATTGATTGACCGTATTCCCAAACCTGAGCTATGAAGAAGGTAATCGCAATCGATTTCGACGGAACATTGACGACGAAAGATACGTTCGTTGAGTTTATCCGTTTTGCGAAGGGTACCAGGGCCTTTGTCTTAGGCTTTTTGTGCTATGCCCCTCTGTTGGTACTGATGAAACTACACCTCTATCCGAACGATAAGGCCAAACAAAAGGTCTTTGCTTATTTCTTCAAGGACATGAAGATTGAAGATTTCGATGCTCTCTGTCAGGCGTTTGCAGCCTCATCGAGATATCTGCTCCGTCCTCAAGGCGTCGAAGCGATCCGTCAGGCAAACAGCGAAGGTGTGGAAATACTCATCATTAGTGCATCTATTGATAACTGGGTGCAGCCCTTCTTTCCTGACGTGAAGGTTGTCGGCACCCAGGTGGAAGTGAAGGACGGACGACTAACAGGCCGTTTCCTCACGAAAAACTGCTATGGTCAGGAGAAGGTGAACCGCTTACTCTCCCTCTATCCTCATCGCCAAGACTACTGTCTCGTGGCTTATGGCGACAGCCGAGGCGACAAAGAACTTCTGTCCTTTGCCGATGAATCACATTTTAAACCCTTTCGGACATGAAGGCACTGAAGATCTTTTGCATCAAGCCTGAGGAACGTATTCAGGCCATTGTGGCTTTGGTGGTTATCGTTGCGTTGAATGCTTTCTTTATCTACCGCCTTCATGAGATGTTTATGCAACCTGGTTTCGGACCTTACTGGAAGGTGTTCGAACGTGAACTGCATCTGGCGGGCTATGACCCCTATACCTATCTCACTGTGACTGACTGGGATGTAGTCTACGAGGTACACCGTCATCCGCTACTGGCATTTCTCGTCTGGCCGTTATTCCTCATAAATCAAGGTCTCACGTGGGTCTTTGGCGTAAACTGTGTACAGTATATTGTGGCCCTGCCTGTTATCGTCAGCTCTTTATACTCCTATATCTTTATGTATCGCATCCAGCGGGAAGTCATCCAATTGGAGCTCTGGGATGCTACGCTGCTGACTGTATTCTTCTTCTCCAATGCCTATATCCTGTTGTCCGTCATCGTACCTGACCATTTCACAATCTCGATGTTCCTGTTGCTCATTACGCTGTATATCTCTGGCGTATGCATTCAGAAAGGACGTGAGTTCAATTGGTGGCAGTCGGCGATACTCTTCTTTATCACAGCAGGTGTAACCCTGAGCAATGGCATCAAGGTGTTTTTGGCCGGCTTCTTCGTGAACCTCCGCGATTTCTTCCGTCCGAAGTATCTGCTGATGGCTGTTATTCTGCCTGCGGCCTTGTTGTGGGGCGTAGCACTATGGGAGTTCCAGACCTTCTCCCTCCCTAAGCGGCAACATAATACCGAGCAGAAGATACGAAAGGCAGAGGAACTGAAGGCTCGTGTAGCCCTGATGTCACCTGAGGAAAGGGCGAAGTTCGAAGAGAAGAAAGCCAAACGCGAGGCCCGTCTTCGTCTGCAGGCAGCCAAGACGGGAAAGCCGATGGAAAATAAAGGTTTCCTAAAATGGACGGATGTCACCACCTCCCGTTGGCAGAGCATCTATGAGAATCTCTTTGGCGAGTCCATACAGTTTCATCAGGACTATTTCCTGGAAGATACACTGGTACACCGTCCTGTATTTGTAAGCTATAACTGGTCACTGAGCTATTGGATCGAGGCATTGGTGGTGTTGATTTTTCTTGCGGGTATCTGGTGTGGACGGAAGAGCCGCTTCCTATGGCTCTGTCTCTCCTGTTTCGCTTTCGACATGTTTATCCACCTCGTACTGGGCTTCGGCCTCAACGAGATTCATATCATGACACCCCATTGGCTCTTTGTCATGCCTATCGCCATAGCGTTTCTGTTGCGTGAAGTCAAAAGACGCTGGGTCCGCATCCCCATAGTTTTGCTGACGCTTTATCTCTTAAGCTATAATGGGTATCTGCTGACCAGCTTCCTCCTGTCGAAACTCTGGATCGTCCTTTAGATGTCTTTATCAGTTCCGAGCCATTTGCGTACTCGACGGGTCAAAGACTTGCCGATCTGACCAAAATTCCCATAACGCAGATTCAGCCAGAGTTCCTCGAACGAACGACCAATCTTAATCCAAGGCTGATCCCAAGCGTTATAACGGTACATCCGCTGTAGATAAGCCACATTGTCTATCACATATTTTGGATGCTTCAACGGGAAGCTGAGTTCATGACGTTGCATAGTGAAGATTCGGCGTACAGCTTTGGGAAGTGTCTTCAACGCAGAATAATGAGCAGACTCCTCTGTAGCGCCTACATTGCTGATGAGATTCTGTGCAGGCATGATGGCCAATCCGTTGTTGAGCATCATATAAGACCAGAAAATCGACTCAAACTGAGGAAGTCCGGAATCGCGATGCAGATGACAAGTATGGATGAAGTCGCTCTTATAGCCTCGGGCCTTGATAAGGTCTGATAGCTGACGGAGGTTGTATTTGTCATCCAGGAACGAGAGGTGCTCATCCCATTGTCCGACAACCCTGCGCCAGGAAGCCCATCCCCAGATACTGAAAGCTGACGTAAAGAAATAGTCATAAGGACAATCCTCTGTCTTTTCGTCCATATTAAAGCCCGAGACCATTGTGATTCGTTCGTCATGCTCATATCGGTCAAGCATCTCCTTACAGAACGGGAAGAACGACTGAGAAGGTACGACGTCGTCTTCCAGGACGATACATTTGTCTGCCAACGAAAAAGCCCATCTGTGAGAGGTATATCCGGCCGTCATACAGCCAAGATTTTGTTCCTGATAATTACGATGTACCTCACATTCCCAGTCAATGTGTTCATCAGAGACAATATCACGACAGGCCTCTATTCCCGCCAGATCTTTCTCATTCCGTGCTCCGTCCTGAAACAGAAAGAGTTTGGAGGGTCGCGCCTTACGCACCTCGTCGAACACCTTTTGAAAAGTGTCCTGGCGGGTAAAGAACAACAGTAATACTGCTACATCGATCTGGGCTGGATATTTCGTCATAGTCCTCGTTGTTTAATCGTGATAAGTTTTCGGTAGAGTTTTATAACAGGACGGGCAAGCATAGGAGGTAAGGCAAAGACCAGACGGTCATACAGGGGAATAGCCTTCGATGGTTTTCCTACTGCCGACAAATAATACTGATGTCTTACGTCGTCATTGCCGTCAAAAATAAAGCGTTCGTATTCCTTGATCTTATGAAGTTTCAACGCATCGCTGAACTCCTGAACACGAGAGCCAAGGGCAGTCTCCAATAATTTGTCGTAGAGTTGTTCTCGTGCTAAAGAATGTCGACGTGAATTAGGCACTCCCAACGTATAAAGATAGGCAGGCTGAGCGATGAAGAACACACGGGGTCGCTTCATCAGGATCTTCACCTGCATCAATTTGTCTTCCCCTTCGATAATCTCCCGAGGAGTGTCCAGAACATCACTGAGCAGTTCTCTGCGGAACATGATGCTCCACAATACTGGGAAACGGTTTTTGTTCGTAATGACATCCCGGATGAGTACATCAGCATCCACAAAGCCTTCATACACCACAGGAGAAAGAATGCCAGAATGGGTCCTGAAAGTAGCGATCACCTCGTCAGCTCCACTTTGGATGATCGCATCATAAAGGGTTTGTATTGTATGGGGTAGGAGTCGGTCGTCGGCATCTACAAACAGGATGTATTTCCCCTTGGCCTGTTCCACACCTTGTCTGCGGGCTGCTGTCACACCGCCATTGTCTGTGTGAATCACGCGGACCTGTTGGTCCTGAGCTGCCCTTTCATCGCAAATCCTGCCTGAATCATCTGTACTACCGTCATCGACAGCAATAATCTCAAAACTGTCGAAGTCCTGCTGAAGCAAGCTGTCCAGACAGTCGTTGATGTAGCTGGCCTTATTATAGACCGGTATGATGATTGAGACTTCCATAGGCTACCCTTTCTTTTTCATGATAAACTGCATGCATTCGCGGAGGATGACCACGTTCAGAAGACGCATGACACCATAATAAAGCCCAGCAGCCAACAGAATCCTGACAACCAGCAGTAGATACAGATTACTGATGGGTAAAGTCATCACATAGACAGCTACCATTACTAAAATGCCGCATAACATAAAGGGGGCGATATCCTTGGCTACATGAAAAAAACGTACTCCAATGATACGCTGTCCGAAAGGAAACCACGCACAGAGCCATAAAATATTAAATAAGGTGTAGGCGATCACCATAATGGTAATACCCTGACGGTAGAAGAGTAAGATGATACACAACTGCAGTACAATCTGTCCAATGTTGAGCCACATGTTCACATCGCTGCGTCCATGACTGATGACCAGGTTCTGATAGAGCGTGTAAATAGGCATAAAGGCACCGCTGATACAAAGAATCTGTAGCAAAGGTACACAATCAGCCCATTTCTCTCCAATGGTACAGAGGATAAACTCCCTAGCTACCATCGCCAGGCCGAAAAGAGCCGGAAAAGAAAGAAAAGCGGTAAAACGCAACATCTTCCGAAATACCTGTTGCTCGCGTTCTTTTTCTTCACGTACAGTTACCAACACAGGCTGAGCCACCTGTCCTACCATACCTCCAACGGTTTGGAAAGCCATCGAGTCCCATTTGAATGCCTGGAAGAAATTACCTACCACTCTGGCATCACGGAACAGACGACCAAAGATAACCGTCAACATATTCTGGTTCACCGTGTTGATAATCATTGTTACCAGTATCTTCATCGAGAAAGAAAAGCTCTGACGGATAAAGTCAAACGTAAAGCGTAGAGAAGGTTTCCATTTGACATAATAGAAACGTCCCAAGATCAGGATCAACGAGTTTACCACCTGTTGCCAGGCCAGACTCCAGTAGGCCATGTCATTCAGCGCCATCACGATAGCTGTCGTTCCCGATACCACCAAAGCCGTCAGGTTTATGATGGTAATCTCACGATTCATCATGTTCTTAACCATATAGGCATGAGTAGAGATGCCAAATGATGAGATGAAGAACGACAGGAACAAGAATCGCGAAAGGTCCGTAAGACGGGGTTGGCGGAAAAACCATGAAATAAGAGGAGCTGAAGCAAATAGCACGGCATAAAGTAAACCACCCATCAGGACATTAAACCAAAACACACTGTTGTATTGTTGAGGTGTTGGCTGTTTCTCATTGATCAATGCTGTGGAAAAGCCACTCGACTGTAAGTTGCCGGCAATCGCCGTAAAGATAGCCAGCATACCGATGAGACCCGTGTCTGCTGGTGTCACATGGCGCAAAATAATGATACCGATTAACAGGTTCAAAATCTGCATGGTACCATTGTTAACGGCCCCCCACATCAGTCCTTTTGCTGTCTTTTCCTTCAAATTCTCCATTTCTGCGTGCAAAAATACGAATTTTTGTTTGATGTTCCAAACAAATTGATTAATTTTGTAGCCAGATATGGAGAATAGTGTCGTCAAGAAACCCCGTTTGGAATGGTTGGATGCCCTGCGTGGCTTCACCATGATACTTGTTGTGGCCAACCATGTGGCAGGACTCGGATTCGGCGAAGTGTGGAGTCATTCTTCATCCATCCCCTTTCTGATCCTGTTTCGCATGCCCCTGTTCTTCTTCGTCAGCGGATTCCTGGCTTACAAGGCATCGCAGGTGTGGAACATGAAAAACTGGGGAACGCTGGTCGGCAAGAAACTACGTGTTCAGATTATCCCTACTGTCGTCTTTTTCTTTCTGGCAACGGCCATCCTCAACAAGAACTTCTGGCCGGCAGTCGTGTCGAATTTCCATCTGTCGACAAAAGGTGGCTATTGGTTCACTATCGCTCTGCTCTACATGTTCTTGATATATTATACTTTTGCATATCTCGAAAGCAAATTGAAGTGGAAGTCGTGGATACCCATTACGCTGCTGTTTATTGTTTCCATGTGTTTCTACGAGACCAACTATCAACCCAAATATTTCTCTTGGGCCATAGGATACAAGAATGCGAAGACGGATCTTTGTTATTTCCTTCAAGACTCCACGTTCCTGCAGGTCTTCCTCTATTTCCCCTTCTTCCTCTATGGTAATATCGTGCATCGTTATTGGGAGAAGGCTCAAAAGGTGATGGAGTCTAAGTGGTTCTTCCCGATTGTCGTTGTAATTGTCGTCTGGGCAACTTTTGACGCCCTGAGATGGCATCATCTGCGTATGGCTTGGGCTATTATTCCATTGACAGTGTCCAGGTTTGGTCTTCTGACCATTACCTTTATGTATTTCTATCACTATCAGGCATATTTTACGAAGCTTTCTCCTATCGGAGCATCACTGCAATACATCGGTCGACGTACGCTCGATATCTATCTCATTCACTTCATCTTCATGCCGGAATTACCGAGTGTAGGTGCTTTCTTCAAGAGCTATCCCCATAATTTCGTTCTCGACATTGTCTTATCGGTGGTCTTGGGGCTGGTGATTATCGGATTCAGTATCATCACATCCAATATTCTCCGCATCAGTCCTTTCTTCAAGAAGTGGCTCTTTGGCAGAAACAAATAAGCTGTTATGAAACAAATCACAGATATCCGTGAACTCAGGCAATTGCAATTGGCCATTATGGATGATATCCATCAGTTTTGTGAACAGAACGGCATCCGCTATTCACTTGCTGGAGGTACACTTATCGGGGCTTTCCGCCATCAGGGATATATTCCTTGGGATGATGATATTGACATCTACCTCATGCGCAGTGACTATGAGCGTTTCCTGAAAGAATACAAAGACAAGAATGGCCGTTTCCAACTATTATGTCCTGAACAGACTGAACATTATTTCTATACTTTTGCGAAGGTGATAGATACACAGACTGTAATGATAGAAGATGAAACAGAGGGTTATGAAATCGGGGTTTATGTCGATGTGTTCCCTCTCGATTATGTCACGGATAATTTACGGCACCGTCAGAGAATATTCAGGTGGAAACATCTTTTATACAAGATCCGGCGTTGCAAGATTTCTCAGAAGAACTATCTGAAGTCTAAACAGGCCTATTACTGCTATCGTTATTTGCCCGTCTCTGTTGGGACAATCGAGTGGTTGATAGATCATTACATTCATCGTCGCAAACCATCAAAGACGATATGTGAGATGTGTGAAACAGATCGCCCACTTCATGGCTGTTTCTCTGTCCACGCCATGAAATCAACGATTGACGTTCCCTTTGAAGGAAGGACATACAAGTCTATGATAGGCTATGATCTCTATCTCACGAATACTTATGGCGACTATATGAAGATTCCGCCAAAGGATCAGCAAATACAACATAAATTTAAAGCGTATTACAAATGAAAGAAGCACTAATCGTTGGAGGCTCAAATGGCATCGGACTATCTATTGCTACCCAGTTAAAGGGTTACGATATTATATATATTGTTGACAAAGTTGAACCTGCCATAGCCTTGCCTTCCCACATTAAATATAAACAGTTCGACTTGACGATGCCAGACTATAGTTTCTTCGATCAATTCGGCAATATTTCCTTGCTGATGATTACTGCGGGTTTTGGCAAACTGGCATTATTTGAGGAACTTAGCGAGGACTATATCATCAACTCTTTTCATGTCAACACAGTCAGTGCAATCCGTCTGATTCATCACTTCTACGATAAGCTTAAAGGACAAGAAGACTTCTTTTGCGGAGTTATGGTGAGTATCGCAGGATTTATGAGTAGTCCTTTCTTCTCGGTTTATGGCGCCACCAAAGCGGCTTTGAAGATCTTTATAGAAAGTGTCAATGTTGAGTTGGAAATGGCAGGTTCTCCAAATCGCATCCTGAATGTCAGTCCTGGTTCTATTCCTGGTACTCGGTTTAATGGTAGCGATAATGATCTCTCGCTCACACAAGAATTGGCACAAGAGATTATCTCCCATATGGTGGCAAAAGACGACCTCTTCATACCGAAGTACGAAGAGGTCTATCGTGAAGTACTTGCTCGTTATCAGAAAGATTTCAGAGCCGAAGGGCGACACAGTTATGAGTATAAGCTCAAGAGTGGCCGCCTCAACCGTAAATAGTTTTATCCGACTTGGCTACCAGGCTTAACGTCTTTGGTAGTAGTGACCACGCTGAGGCTCTCATCAGCATCCACGGCTGAGAGAATCATACCCTGACTCTCGATACCCATCATCGTACGAGGTGCGAAGTTGGCCACAAAAAGGATGCGTTTGCCGATGAGTTCCTCTGGGTTCTCGTAGAAGGCAGCGATACCTGAGCAGATTGTGCGGTCATTTCCAGAACCGTCATCGATGGTGAATTGTAGCAGTTTCTTACTCTTCTTCACCTTCTGACAATCCTTTACCAAGCCTACACGGATGTCGAGCTTCTCGAACTCCTCGAAACTGACAGTATCCTTGATAGGAGCGGCCTTATAGGCTGCAGCCTCATTGGCCTTCTTAGTAGCCTCGAGCTTATCGAGCTGCTTTTGGATAACCTCATCCTCAATCTTCTCAAAGAGCAATGCAGGTTCGCCCAACTGATGACCTGCCTTCAGGAGGTCGGTAGAACCCAGCTGCTCCCACTCAAATGACTCAATGTTGAGCATTTCGCGTAGTTTACGCGACGAGAATGGCAGGAATGGCTCGAAGGCGATAGCGAGGTTGGCTGTCAACTGCAAGCAGATATTCAGGATGGTCTCACAACGCTTAGGATCCGTCTTCCACACCTTCCAAGGCTCGCACTCTGTGATATAGCGGTTACCAATACGAGCCAGATTCATAGCCTCGAACTGGGCATCGCGGAACTTGAACTGCTCCAGCAGAGCCTCAACCTTAGCCTTTACATCCTTGAACTCCTCAAGGGCCTGCTTATCTACATTCTGCAACTCGCCACAAGCAGGAACCACACCGTTCCAGTACTTCTTGGTCAACTGGAGGGCACGGTTCACGAAGTTTCCGTAAACAGCTACGAGCTCATTGTTATTGCGATCCTGGAAATCCTTCCAAGTAAAGTTGTTGTCCTTCGTCTCAGGAGCGTTGGCAGTCAGTACATAGCGCAATACATCCTGCTTGCCAGGCATATCTACCAGATACTCGTGGAGCCATACAGCCCAGTTGCGAGAGGTTGAGATCTTATCGTTCTCAAGGTTCAGGAACTCGTTGGCTGGCACATTATCAGGCATGATATACTTACCGTGCGCCTTCATCATCACAGGGAAGATGATACAGTGGAATACAATGTTATCTTTTCCGATGAAATGGACTAATCTGGTATCTTCATCCTGCCACCATTTCTCCCATGAACCCCATTTTTCTGGCTCCTTTTCGCAAAGTTCCTTGGTGTTTGATACATAGCCGATAGGTGCATCAAACCAAACATAAAGCACCTTGCCTTCTGCATCCTTTACAGGTACGGGGATACCCCAATCCAAGTCGCGAGTCATCGCACGAGGCTGCAGGTCCATATCTAGCCAGCTCTTACACTGACCATATACGTTTGGACGCCACTCTTTGTGCTCCTCCAGAATCCATTGCTTCAACCAGTTCTGATACTCGTTCAGAGGCAGATACCAGTTCTTGGTCTTCTTCAGTACAGGAGTAGAACCTGAAATAGTAGACTTTGGATTAATCAGCTCTGTTGGTGAAAGGTCGCGTCCGCACTTCTCACACTGGTCGCCATAAGCGCCCTCGTTGTGACAGTGTGGACACTCACCAGTTACATAGCGGTCGGCCAGGAACTGCTTAGCTTCCTCGTCGTACAGCTGCTCAGTAGTCTCCTCAGTCAGCTTGCCCTCGTCGTAGAGTTTCTTAAACCACTCGGCAGCAAACTTGTGGTGCGTCTCAGAGGTTGTGCGGCTATAGATATCGAACGAGATACCAAACTCCTCGAACGAATCCTTAATCATCTTATGATAGCGGTCTACTACATCCTGAGGTGTGATTCCCTCCTTACGGGCACGAACTGTGATGGGCACACCATGCTCATCACTACCGCCGATAAACAATACCTCGCGCTTCTTCAGGCGAAGATAACGCACATAGATATCAGCGGGTACATACACACCGGCCAGGTGTCCAATATGTACGCCGCCATTAGCGTAGGGTAGCGCCGACGTCACCGTCGTACGCTTAAAAGTCTTGTTCTCCATTCCTTAAAATACGTATTTTTAATTTCGGCTGCAAAGGTACAACTTTTTATTTAAATATAATCGAGAATTTCTGAGAAATGCTCAATTTTTATGAGCCGCTCATGGTCGATGTCTTCAAAATGCTCCAATTGCCAAGTCACGTGAAAGGGAATATGAATTGCCCAGGCTCCAATGGCAAGAGCCGGAGCTATATCACTTTTCAACGAGTTGCCAATCATCAGCAATTGTGAAGGATGGATACCTTGATGTTCACAGAGAGCAAGGAACTCCCGTTGGGTTTTGTCAGATGTGATCTCCACATCATCGAAGTATTTCAATAGGCCGCTTCGCTTCAGTTTATTCTCCTGATCCTGCAATTCGCCCTTGGTGAAACAGACGAGTTTAGTTGAGAGCGTAGAGTTGAGAGTGTAGAGTTTGCTACCGCTTTCCTGTGATTCATCGACCCTTGTTCGAAGCACTTTGAGAGTTGATTCTACTCCTGGGAGAGGGGTAGCGGGGAGATGGAGAAGACGCTTGCAGTCTTTGAGAAGGTCGGAGAGTGCAGTGATGGAGAGGTCGTTGCCGGCAACACGCATGGCAGTCTCGAGGATACTGATGGTAAAGGCCTTACAGCCATAGCCGAGGTCTTCCATATTACCGGATTCGGTGATGAAGAGTTCCTGTTTTGGATCTTCGCAGTAGGGACGAATCAGACTGTAGAGGTGTTTCTCCACCTCCTCGAAGTAGCCCTGACAGTCCCACAAGGTGTCATCCGCATCGAACGCTATAACTTTGATTGGCAGTCTGGACATATTCCTTTAATCATCAGGTTGGCGGATTTTTTTTCGTAGCCCTTGGGCAATCGTACTTCAGGTATTTCAGCATAGTCAAGGCAGGTTGTACGTTGACATTTCTCACAGTAGAAATGCGGATGGAGATCCTCGTCATGGTCATGATTATGACTGTGACACAGTTCATAGCGCACACCCTCACTGCCCCCCTCGATGACATGCACGAGGCGATGCTCTTTGAATAAAGTCAGCGCACGGAAGATATTCGACTTGTCGATGCTCAAAATCTTATACTCCAGCTCCGACAACGAAACAGGACGCAGGGCCTTCACCAGTTCCTTCAGCACGACAATACGGTTAGCCGTCGGTTTTATGCCGTGCTCCTCTAACAGTTGTGTACAATTAGCTTCGTTCATTGCGTGCAAAGGTACGTAAAAAAATGCAGAATACACCAAGAAACACAGAAAAAATCTATAAAATCGGTGTAATCTGCGGTGGATTTCCTTCTTTTTCTGCCAGTCATTTGTAATTTTAACACTCGGGCATAACATGCTGATTCTTAAGGAGATAAGCCATGTATGTTACAAAAGAAAAAGTATTTGATACACACGCGTGAAGATATTTATAAAAAAACTTGTTGTTTTTAAATAATTTGTATTAATTTTGCACCCGAATGCAGAAATAACAACTTATTATTAAATATTAACTGAATCCCAAATGACAAAAAAACTGAAAGAGATGATTCATCTTGCGAACTGCAAGATAGTTTCAAAGACATCGGTTCTAGCTGTGCTAATGATGGTTTTCACGATACCAGCATTTGCCCAGGGACTAGTCAAGGGTAACGTCATTGACAGCAGCGGCGAAGCGGTTATCGGTGCAAGTGTTGTTCAGAAGGACAACCGTAAGAATGCGACCATTACCGACATCGACGGAAACTTCTCGCTGAAATTGCCTTCAGGTAAGGCCACACTGGTTGTGTCTTACATCGGCATGAAAGAGAAGGAAATCAAAGTCACAGCAGAACAATTCGTGAAGGTGACTTTGGAAGATGATGATACTCAGCTTGAAGAAGTGGTGGTTGTTGGATATGGCCAGCAGAAGAAAGCCTCTGTTGTAGGCGCCATCACACAGACAACAGGTGAAGT
>JAEENF010000210.1 GCA_016283605.1 Prevotella sp. | reverse complement strand
AGTGATGAGTTGTAAAGGTATCCGGCACGTTTGATCTCCGATTCCACGACAGGAAACATCCTCGGCTGACGATAGCCGTAGACCGTCCGTCCCGTGATTTTCTCCACGATTTCCTTTGAGCAGACAAAGTCTGTCTCCTTCGGTTGCCAGTGGTCTACACCGTGACAAGCAACCTCATGACCTTCGTCCATGATTTTTTGCATCATCTCGGGAGCGTGTTCGGCGAAATTTCCAGTACAAAAAAACGTTGCCTTGACGTCGTTGGCCTTCAACACATCAAGGATCCTCCTGACACCATCCTTCGACACCGTCATGCCTTCCTCTAATGTGAAGTCGACGCCATGCTCGCGAGGTACATCAAACTCTTCCGTGTCAAAACTCAGTAATATCATACACCTTGCTTTTTTCGCTGCAAAGATAGTTATTTTTATTGAAAATTGAACAATGAAAATTAAAAAAAGTCCTGGTGACAGCAAATTCTTCACGCTTCACTCTTCACTTTTCACTTTATATTGTACCTTTGTAGACAAAATAGAAGATGATGAACAAAAAGGAGACGTTTGGCGAGTTGATTCGATTCGGTATCGTGGGCACAACGGCATCGGCCATCCATTACGGGGTGTACTGGGTGCTGCAGCACTGGATCAATGTCAACGTAGCCTATACTATCGGCTACATCGTCAGTTTCCTCTGCAACTACTGGTTGTCGGCCCACTTCACGTTCCGTGAGAAGACCTCCGCACGTAACGGTCTCGGTTTCGGGGGAGCTCACCTCTGCAATTACTTGTTACATATGGTGCTCTTCAACACGTTCTTGTGGCTGGGCTTGAGTCGTGAACTGGCGCCCATCGCCGTACTCTGCATCGCCGTACCTGTGAACTTCATGTTGGTCCGATTCGCATTCAAACACTTCAAGTCTCATGAGCGAACATCAGAATAAGCCTCTCATCGTCGGCTTCGACGCTAAGCGGATCGTCCGCAATGCCACCGGTCTCGGCAGCTACGCGCGTACTCTTGTCAACGATCTCGCTGCACAGGAAACTTTATGCCTCCACCTCTATACGCCCGATACCGGCCGCGACGATCTCCGTTCTCAGATTGTTTCGCGTCCCAACATAAAATTCTGCTACCCCCGTTCCTCACACTTCACTGCTCTCTGGCGCACTCACGGTATCGTGAAGGATCTCCTTCGCGACGGTGTTCAGTTCTACCACGGACTCTCCGGCGAGCTTCCCATTGGCATCCGCAAGAGCGGCATCAAGAGTGTGGTGACCATACACGACCTCATCTTCCTGCGTCATCCTGAGTACTACCACTGGCTCGACACGAAGATCTATGCCTGGAAGTTCCGTCAGACGCTTCGCGAGGCCGACCACATCATCGCCATCAGCGAATGTACAAAGCGCGACATCATCGAATACGGGGATGTCGATGAGAGTCGCATCAGTGTCATCTACCAGTCTTGCTCCCCAAGATTTAGTGTAGAGTGTAGTACTGAGAGTGTACACTCTAAATACATCCTCAGTGTCGGATCCATTGAGGCTCGCAAAAACATCCTCCTCGCCGTCAAAGCCCTCCCCTATCTCCCTAGGGAGCTAAGTCTCGTCATCGTAGGCCGTCACACACCTTATACCGACGAGGTCATCGCCTACGCCAAAGCTCACGGTCTCGACCATCGCATACAGATTCTTCATGGTGTCACCGATGCAGAGTTGCCGGCTCTCTATGCGGGTGCCGAGGCCTTTGTCTATCCCTCACGCTACGAAGGTTTTGGCATTCCCATCATCGAGGCCATCAGCTGCGGTCTGCCCGTCGTGGCCTGCACAGGTTCCTGTCTTGAGGAAGCCGGAGGCCCCGAGAGCCTCTATGTCGACCCCGACGATGCCGAGGGTATGGCGGCCGCCATCCATCAAGTGCTTCGTGGTGCCGAGGGTCGTGAGGCGCGCATCGCCCATAGCCGCGAGTATATCCGCCGTTTTCAAGGCACCGATGTCGCCGACCAGGTCATTGCCCTGTACAAAAGACTTCTAGGTTAATCTGCAAACTATTGAGCACTACTGCAAACTTCGGAGAAAAGCGTCTGTCTTGGCGTCATCCTGTCGGAATAATCCTTCATACTGCCAGAGAATAATCTTTCCTTCTTGGAGGGTAGCAGGAACATTGATGAGGCGTTGATTGGAAGATCCGCGGAAGAGAAGATCTGGATCTTTCAGTTGTTCGATGAAGGGACCGTCGACGAGGACATCAATGAGGCTGAGCAGTTCACGTTGGTCTTCTTGAATGAGGCTCTCGAAAGTAAACCCTGTGTAGCACCAGATGTCTTTGTTTGTATCGTTGTGTATGGCACGGGCGAGCTCAGCAAAACCTGCAGCCTGATACATGGGATCGCCACCAGAGAAAGTGACGTTGGCAAAAGGGTCGGCCACGATAATCTTCATAATCTGGGTGGTGGTCATCTCATGGCCACCGCAGAAGTCCCACGACTGGGGGTTATGACAGCCGGGGCACTGATGGCCGCAACCCGCACAATAGATGGAGGTCCGGAATCCCGGACCATCCACCATTGTATCTTCAAGTATATCCAGTACTCGAATCACTATTCACTATTCACTAAAAAGATCCTGCATGCCATGATCGATGTGCGTCACGCGGTCGTTGAGCTCGGCGAGTTTACTAGAGTTCCAACGGTCAGTTGTGCCTACGAGATAACCCGTGATGCGTTGGAGTCTGTCGATGTTGGTGCTACCGCATTTCGGACATTTTTCCAAGTGGTCATCGGCATTCTCGTAGCCGCAGTCCATACAACGGTTGCGGTTGTGGTTTACAGAGCCATAGCCCATATCGAGCTGGTCCATCATATCCACGACACTCATGATAACCTGTGGGTTGTGCGTAGCATCGCCGTCGATCTCGACATAGAAGATATGACCACCACGTGTGAGGATGTGATAAGGAGCCTCGACTTCGGCCTTATGGCGAGCACTACATTTATAATAGACAGGTACGTGGTTGGAGTTGGTATAATAGTCGCGATCCGTAACACCCGGAACGATACCGAACTCCTTGCGGTCTTTCTTGGTGAACTTACCACTCAGACCCTCGGCAGGCGTGGCCAAAACAGAGTAGTTATGATGATAGCGGTCGCAGAACTCATTTACTCGGTCGCGCATATAAGTGACAATCTTCAGACCCAGGGCCTGGCTCTCCTCGCTTTCGCCGTGGTGCTTACCCGTGAGGGCTACGAGGGCTTCGGCCAATCCGATAAAGCCGATACCCAGCGTACCCTGATTGATGACACTCTCGATGGTGTCCATAGGCTTCAACTTGTCGGCGCCAATCCAAAGACACTGCATGAGTAAGGGGAACTGCTTGGCGAAGGCGGTCTTCTGGAACTGGAAACGATCGTCGAGTTGCTTGGCGGTAATCTCGAGCATATGATCGAGCTTGGCCATAAACATGTCGATACGTTTCTGTTGATCCTCCTCTTCACGACACTCCAGTGCCAGCTTCACGATGTTGATGGTGGAGAACGAGAGGTTACCGCGTCCGATGCTGGTGCGAGGACCGAAACGATTCTCGAAGACACGGGTACGACAACCCATTGTTGCCACTTCGTGTACAAAACGCTGCGGATCGTCGGCACGCCAATCAGGATCCTGATTGAATGAGGCATCGAGGTTCAGAAAATTAGGAAAGAAACGGCGTGCCGTCACTTTACAAGCCAGCTGATAGAGGTCGAAGTTACGGTCTTCAGGCAGATAGTTTACACCACGCTTTTTCTTCCATATCTGGATGGGGAAGATGGCTGTTTCACCATTGCCTACACCCTCATAGGTGGAGAGCAGTATCTCACGCATTACACAACGGCCCTCGGCACTGGTGTCAGTGCCGTAATTGATACTGGAGAAGACCACCTGGTTACCGCCTCGCGAGTGGATGGTGTTCATATTATGGATAAAGGCCTCCATCGCCTGATGCACACGACCTACAGTCTTATTGACAGCATGTTGCTGCGCCCTTTCACGACCCTCTAAACCATCGAGGGGCTTCTTGATGTAATCCATCAGCGGCTCATCATAGAGGTCCTTATAGTCTTCTCCATTAAGTTCTTCGAGGGCTTTCAGCTCTTCGATATAACTCAGCCGTACGTAAGGCGCGAGATAGAAATCGAAGGCAGGGATGGCCTGACCACCATGCATTTCGTTCTGGCAGCACTCCATAGAAATACATGCCAGCACAGAGGCCGTTTCAATGCGTTTGGCACTGCGTGAGGCACCGTGTCCAGCTGTAAAACCATTCTTCAAGATGTTGTCCAGCGGATGTTGTACACAGGTGAGCGACTTTGTAGGATAATAGTCCTTGTCGTGGATGTGCAGGTAGTTGTGCTCTACGGCGTTACGACTTTCTTCGGAGAGCAGATAATCATCAACGAAGGGTTTAGTGGTCTCCGAGGCGAACTTCATCATCATTCCCGCTGGTGTGTCAGCGTTCATGTTGGCATTCTCTCGCGTCACGTCATTGTTCTTGATGTTCACGATGTCGAGAAACACCTCGCGGGTCTTTGCCTTACGGGCAATGGAACGTTGGTTGCGGTAGGCAATATATTTCTGGGCCACATCCTTGCGGCTGGATTTCATCAATTCGAGTTCAACAGCGTCTTGAATCTCTTCAACAGTCATTTGACTCTCACCTCGTTGGGCGATGCGGTCAGTAATCTGATAAAGCAGGCGTTCGTCTTCGCCTTTATCGGTATGTAACATGGCCTTGCGGATGGCAGCCATGACTTTCTGTTCGTTGAATCCAACAATGCGCCCATCGCGCTTTACTACAGTTTGGATCATTTATTAATAAAATTAGAACTTGTGATTAATTTTGGCTTTTAGCGTTGAAAGCGAGGGCATAGAGGCGCATTTGCTTGACCATTGCTAACAGACCGTTGGAACGGGTTGGCGAAAGATGCTCCTTCAAACCGATCCGTTCAATGAAATAAAGATCGGCATCGAGGATTTCCTGCGGCGTATGGTCAGACAGTACTCTTATCAACAGGGCTACGATACCCTTTACGATGAGCGCATCACTCTCCGCACGGAAGTGAATTACACCACTTTCAGGTGTGTAATCAGCAACTAACCATACCCGACTCTGACAGCCATCAATAAGGTTTTTCTCGGTCTTGAATTGCTCCTCAAGGGACTCCTGTTCGTTACCGAGATCGATAAGCAACTGGTACTTATCCATCCAGTCGTCAAAAGCACTGAATTCCTCGATAATCTCGTCTTGTATCTCGTTGATAGTCATTGTTCTTCTGTTTGTTATTTCATGAGAATGGCTGTCAGTTCCTTCATGCCCTCGGAGGCTCCTTTTTGAATTTGCTGAACCCTTCCGCCTGCAGAAACGGGATTGGGATCGATGAGGTATACAGGAACGTCGGGACGTGCATAGTGCAGGAGTCCTGCAGCAGGATAAACCACGAGCGAGGTGCCGATGATAATCAGGATATCAGCCTCCTGCACTTCTTCTGCGGCAATGGTGATATTGGGCACTGCCTCGCCGAAGAATACAATGAACGGCCGCAGTAATGATCCATCGCCAGCCTTCGTGCCAGGTTCTATCTCACAGTTCTCGGGTGTGAGCGTCTGCTGGTAACGGGGGTCGTCGACATCACGACTGGAACAGACCTTCATCAGTTCTCCGTGCAGATGGATGACTTTCGAAGAGCCTGCCATCTCATGAAGGTTATCGACATTTTGCGTGACGACAGTTACATCATATTGTTCTTCGAGTTTTGCTACGAGTTTGTGCCCCTCGTTGGGCTTCACATTCCAACATTTCTTGCGGAGCATGTTATAAAAGTTGGTGACGAGCGTGGGATCTGCTTCCCAGCCTTCGTGTGTGGCCACCTTCTGTACAGGATAGTTCTCCCAAAGGCCGTCAGCATCGCGGAAAGTCTTCAGTCCACTCTCCACAGACATGCCTGCACCTGTCAATACTACGATCTTTTTCATAAGCTATTCAGTTAATTGCGATGCAAAGATACAGATAAAAAATAAGAAATTGAAGAAATAAAGGATTAAAAAATGAAAAAAAAATATGACTGCAGCAAATTTTTCTCTATTCACTCTTTGCTTTTCACTTTTTTATTGTACCTTTGCAGCCGAATTTTTGAGAGTTACACATTATTAATATAGAGAAAGAATGGATAAAGTTAGTTACGCACTGGGTTTGGGCATCGGACAACAGTTAGCTCAGATGGGTGCGAAAGACTTGAATATCGATGATTTTGCCGCAGCTATCAAGGACGTGATTGCCGGCAACGAATTGAAGGTGTCACACCGTGATGCCCAGACCATCGTACAGGATTATTTCCGTAAACAGGAAGAGAAGATGAATGCTGAGCGTGCCTCACAGGGTAAGGTACATAAGGAAGCTGGTGAAAAATATCTGGCCGAGAACGCCAAGAAGGAGGGTGTAATTACTCTTCCCAGTGGTCTGCAGTATCAGGTACTGAAGGAAGGCAACGGTAAGAAGCCTACGGCAAAGGACACCGTGATGTGTCATTATGAGGGTTTTCTTATTGATGGCACGGTCTTTGATAGCAGCATCCAGCGTGGAGAGCCTGCTACATTCCCTCTGCAGCAGGTCATCGCAGGATGGACAGAAGGTCTGCAGTTGATGCAGGAGGGTGCCAAGTACCGTTTCTTCATTCCATACCGTCTGGCCTATGGTGAGGGTGGCGCAGGAGCCAGCATTCCTCCTTTCGCAGCACTGATCTTCGACGTTGAACTGATTCAGGTCGTATAAAAAAGATATTAACGTAATACGCATAAATAAAAAAGTAAAAGCAATGAAAAAAGTAATGTTTGTAGCCGTTATGGCTATTGCAGCCGCTACTCTGACAGGTTGCGGCAATTCTACTCCAAAGGCAAACCTGAAGAGTGATGTTGACACACTGAGCTATGCTATCGGTATGGCACAGACCACAGGTCTGAAGGAGTATCTCGTAGGTTCTCTGGGTGTGGATACCGCTTATATGAGCGATTTTATCAAAGGTCTGAATGAGGGCGCCAATGCTGGTGACAACAAGAAACAGGCCGCTTACTATGCTGGTATTCAGATTGGTCAGCAGATTGCTAACCAGATGATGAAGGGTATCAACCACCAGATCTTTGGTGACGACTCTACAAAGACCATCTCTATGAAGAACTTCATGGCTGGTTTCGTGAGCGGTACTACCGGTAAGGGTGGTCTGATGACCGTTGACTCTGCTCAGGTCGTTGCCCAGACTATGATGCAGGCTATCAAGACCCGTGAGATGGAGAAGACCTATGGTCCTAACAAGGAGGCTGGTGAGAAGTTCCTCGCTGCCAACGCCAAGAAAGAGGGTGTGAAGACTCTGCCTAGCGGTGTACAGTACAAGGTCATTAAGGAGGGTACAGGTGCCATTCCTTCTGACACTTCACTGGTGAAGGTTAACTACGAGGGTAAGACCATCGATGGTAATGTGTTCGACAGCAGCTACAAGCGTGGCGAGCCTATTAACCTGCGTTGTAACCAGACCATCAAGGGTTGGACTGACGCTATGGTACACATGCCTGCAGGTTCTGTTTGGGAGGTTTACATTCCTCAGGATCTCGCTTACGGTGAGCGTGAGCAGGGCGATATCAAGCCTTTCTCTTGCCTGATCTTCAAAATCGAACTCCTCGAGGTAAATCCTAAGAAGTAATGAAGAAAATCATTCTTATGGCACTCGCCCTGGTGGCGAGTGCCTCTTTGTATACGGCCGATGCTGCTAGTAAAAAGAAGGTAGCCAAGCAGCCTGCTGAACCTGTTGTACAGCCCGTACAGCTCAATAACAGCTGCGACTCCGTAAGCTATGCCGCAGGTATGGCTATCACCAATGGCCTGATTCCTTTCCTCGTACAGCAGCAGGGTGTAGATACCACCTATATGGCTGAATTTGTGAAGGGCTTTCAGGAAGCCATTAATGCTGGTGGCGATGCCAAGAAGAAAGCTTATTTCGCTGGTCTCGACATTGCCGCTCAGGTACGCGACCGTATGCTTCCTGGTATGCTGAAGGAGTTTACGGATACCCCTGACACCATCGTGACAAATCTCTTGTACCGTGGTTTTACCGATGCATTGTCAAAGGATTCCTCTGTCTTTAAGCAGACTGATGCAGAAAAGTTCTTCCGTACGAAGCAGGAGTATAACAAGGCTGCTAAGGAAGAGAAACTCTATGGCCCTAACCGCGATGCCGGTCGCAAGTTCCTCGAAGAGAACGCCAAGAAGGAAGGTGTCGTCGTACTCCCCAGTGGACTCCAGTATAAGGTCCTTGTGCAGGGTACAGGCGATATTCCCCAGAAGACGGAGAAGGTTCAGGTACTTTATGAAGGCCGTCTCGTTGATGGTAAGGTATTCGATGGTTCTTCCAAGCATGGTGACAAACCTGCAGAGTTCCGTCCTGACCAGGTCATTAAGGGTTGGACGGAGGCGCTGACGATGATGCCAGTAGGTTCGAAGTGGCAACTCTTTATTCCTTATGAGCTTGCTTATGGCGATCGTGACATGGGCGAAATCAAGCCTTACAGTGCTTTGGTCTTTGATGTAGAGCTCGTAGGTATCGACAAGCCTAAGGTGGAAGAGCCCCAACAGACTGAAACAGCAGATAAAAAGTCGAAAACGACCAAGAAATCTAAGAAATAATCAAGTGTGTCACGAAAGTGGCACACTTTTTTGTATTTTTTCGGTCAAAAAGTTGCATTATTCAATTAAATTGATTACTTTTGCTGACAAATTGTAACTATTTAATATAATAATGGAGAAAATTGACCGTCTTGACAAAAAGATTTTGAGCATCTTGTCGAAGAATGCCCGTATCCCTTTCAAGGATGTAGCCGAAGAGTGTAATGTCTCTCGTGCTGCCATCCACCAACGTGTGCAACATCTCATTGAGGCCAACGTCATCACTGGCAGTGGTTTCGATGTTAATCCCAAGAGTCTGGGTTATTCAACCTGTACCTATGTGGGTATCAACCTCGAAAAGGGTTCGATGTACAAGGATGTGGTAGAGCGTCTGCGTCATATCCCTGAAATTGTGGAGTGTCACTTCACAACGGGTCCTTACACGATGCTCGTGAAACTTTATGCCCGCGACAACGAACAGCTGATGGACCTGCTGAACGGACAATTGCAGGGCATCCCTGGTGTTGTGGCCACAGAGACACTGATCTCGCTGGAGCAGAGCATCAAACGCGAGATTTCTGTGAAACCCGAAGAAGAGTAGGGCGTTATGGGCAGATACGACTTACAATCCTATCTCGACGACATCTATTCCTGTTACCCTGAGGCAGAGCGTAAGCCTGTCATCGGCATCACCGGCAATTACGACGATTTGTCGTGTAAGCTGGGGCAGGGGTATTATAAGTCTGTTGTGGCTGCTGGCGGTGTTCCTATGGTTATTCCTCCTGTGGCCGATAAGGAGGTGCTGGTAAACACGCTTAGCCATATTGATGCATTGATTCTCAGTGGTGGCGGCGACCTTAACCCGCTTTTTGTGGGTGAGGAACCATCTCCCCGTCTTCGTGGTATCAATCAGGAGCGCGACCTGCCTGAACTTCTTCTGACCCGTCTGGCCTACAACCGTCAGATACCTATTCTGGGCATCTGTCGCGGTATTCAGGTATTGGCAGCGGCACTGGGGGGTAAGGTGGCCCAGGATATTACTATCAATGCTAATGTGAAGCATTCTCAGGATGCCGACCGTAGTGAGCTCACTCATAGTGTGAAGCTTTTGGAGGATTCTACCTTATATCATATATATGGGCAAGAAAAACTGTTGGTGAATTCATTCCATCACCAGGCCGTGAAGGATGCCGGTGATAAATTCCGTGTCGTGGCGAAATCTTCCGATGGTATCGTTGAGGCTATGGAGAGCAGCGAATATAAGTCGATCATCGGTGTTCAGTGGCATCCCGAGTGTTTCGAAGAGGGGCTTCCCCTTTTCCGTTGGCTCGTGGATGAGGCCAAGGCTTTCCGCAGTGCCCATGGCGTACACGACCGTGTACTCACCCTCGATACGCACTGTGATACGCCGATGTTCTTTCCTCAGGATGTCTGCTTTGACCATCGTGATCCGAAGATCCTTGTCGATCTCCACAAGATGACCGAAGGCCGCCAGGATGCGACGATTATGGTAGCTTATCTGCCGCAGCCAAAGATTGGTGAGACATTCTCGTCGAAGGTAGATTTCGATGTGCCTGGTCCTGTGGAATATGCTGATTTGATCTTTGACAAGATTGAGGAGATTGTCGAGAAGAATCGTCAGTATATCAGTATCGCCCGTACCCCTGGCGATCTTTACGAAGACAAGCGTCACGGTAGGAAGTCGATCATGCTTGGCATAGAGAACGGTCTGGCACTCAACGGACAGTTACAGAACCTACAGCATTTCGCACAGCGCGGCATCGTTTATATGACGCTCTGTCATAATGGCGACAATGATATCTGCGACTCTGCGCGTGGTTGTAATACCCATGGTGGCTTGAGCCGTTTTGGTGAACAGGTCGTACGCGAGATGAACCGTCTGGGAATCATGGTCGACCTGAGCCATGCTGCCGAGAAGAGTTTCTACGATGCTCTGGCACTCAGTACGACACCAATCGTATGCAGTCATAGTAGCTGTAGGGCATTGTGCGATCATCCCCGTAACCTCACCGACGATCAGATGCGGGCCCTTGCCTCGAAGGGCGGTGTCATGCAGATTACCGTCTACTCAGGTTTCCTGCGTAAGGAAGGCGAGGCGACGATTCTTGATGTGATGGCTCATCTGGAGCATGCCATCAAGGTGATGGGTATTGATCATGTGGGACTGGGTACCGACTTCGATGGCGACGGCGGTGTCCGCGGTCTCGCCAACTCCTCTGAGCTCATCAACTTCACCCGTCAGCTCCTCGCCCGCAACTACTCCGAGCGCGACATCCAGAAGATCTGGGGAGGCAACTTCCTCCGTGTCATGGCGCAAGTGCAGAGGAGATAACTCCTCGGTCTGAACAACATAATAATTCGACAAATGAAAAGAATAGTCCACATAAGAGTAATCTCCTTACTCCTTCCCTCCTTACTCCTTCTCTCCTCTTGTGGTAACCTTCGAAAGCAGGCAAGCGATAACAGCGTCACCATGCAACCTGTGGGCCCGGCTTTCTGTGCCGATAGTGCCTATGCGTTCTGTCAGGCTCAGTGCGATTTTGGTGCTCGCACGATGAACAGCAAGGCGCATGATGACTGTGAGCAGTGGATTATCGGCAAGTTCCAGCAGTATGGCATGAGCGTCATTCCTCAGAAGGCGCTTCTGAAGGGCTACGACGGCACGATGCTTAAGAGTACGAATATTATCGCAAGTTATAAGCCTGAGCTCACAGACCGGATCCTGCTTTGTGCCCACTGGGACAGTCGTCCCTGGGCAGATAACGATCCTGATGAAGCGAATTGGCATAAGCCCGTGATGGCAGCCAACGACGGTGCCTCCGGCGTTGCCGTCATGCTTGAGATAGCCAGACTCCTTCCCGACACCCTCGCCCACGGCATCGACTTCATCTGCTTCGATGCTGAAGACTATGGTCTTCCCCAGTGGGAGACTGTCGATGACCCTGGTGATACATGGGCTCTTGGTGCCCAGTACTGGGCTGCCAACCTTCACAAGGCAGGTTACACTGCACGATTTGGTATCCTCCTCGATATGGTAGGAGGTCAGGGCGCTCAGTTCTATCAGGAGATCATGTCCAAGCGTTATGCCGCCAATGTGGTTGATAAGGTCTGGCGTGCAGCCTCTGTGGTTGGCTTTGGCTCATTCTTCCCCAAGCAGGAGGGTGTACAGATTACTGACGACCATATTCCTGTGAATACCGTCGCCAAGATTCCTACCATCGATATCATCCCTTATTATCCCGCTTGTGCTGAGAGTAGTTTCGGTCCTACATGGCATACCGTCAACGATGATATGGCGCATATCGATAAGACCACGCTCCAAGCCGTCGGCCAAACCCTCATCCAAGTTCTCTTCTCTGAGTAATCCTCAACTAAATCTGTCCTGATTCCACCATCAGTACGACGCGTTCTGTCAGGCGGTCCACACCCTCGGCATCATAGCCTTTCTTCAGACTCGCGCCGAAGGCCCAGGCGAAGGTCTGCCAGAAGCCTGCCCTCAACGGACCCATAAAGGCTTGGATCATCTCGTAGCTCGACGAGTGACACTCGCGGTCAATCAGTTTGATGAGTAACTTACCCTGTGAGTAAGTCAGTTTTTTCATCTTAGGTTTATAGGTCTTTAAGATCTCGCTCTCCACTTTTTTCATGTGCTGTTCCTTGCCCTCCTTCGTAGGGATGGTCTCCAGCACCTCGGTAGTCTCATACAGCAACTGCTTCGCCTCCTTGGCGATGGGCAGCACCTTCTTGATGTTCGTCACCAGCCGCATATAGCTCTGCGCCTGCTTCTTGTTCTTGAACACCAGTTGGGGATACACATACACGTTGTTCATCTCCATATACTGTATGCTGTCGCCGTCCTTGAGCACCTTGCCCACCTTCACCGTCGGCACAAACGTGGGCGAGTCCATCTCTGCCAGCACCTGCTCGGCAGTGATCTTCTCGTCCTGTGCGAATGCGGTGAATAGCGAATAGTGAATAGTGAACAGTATCATCACTATTCTCATGAGACACAGCGTATATGAGCGTTTCTTCGTCATTTCGGCTGCAAAGGTAGTAATTTTTTCATGATTTGTGATTTACTTTTCACATTTTTTCGTATCTTTGCAGCGGTAATTCATGTTTAACCCCAAATCGTATACAATGGAAAGAATAAGAACAATGGCTATTTTGGGACTGTTGGCGTTTGGAATAAGTGTCTGTGCTCAGTCCGAACATCCGTGGGAGAGTTATCTCCGTGAGGTCATGACTGCGGAAGATGTGGGAACGACAGCGTGGGAAGAGACCTACGAGACGCTGTGCGACCTCGAGCAGCATCCTCTGGATTTGAACCGTGTGACCAGGGAACAACTGGAACAGTTGCCTTTCCTCTCGGCCCAACAGGTGGAGGAGCTGATGATCTATCTCTATCGTTATGGGCCTGTAAAGTCCTTAGCCGAACTCCAGATGATCCGTTCGCTCGATTATGGTACTCGGAAACTGTTCACCTATTTTATATATATAGGCGAACTGGATGATTCCCGTCAGCGTCTGCGCCTGAAGGACGTTGTGACGCATGGCCGCAGCGAACTGATGGCTTCGGGTCGCGTGCCGTTCTATCAGCGCAAGGGCGATGAGGCTGGTTATCAAGGTTATCCCTACAGACACTGGATGAAATATCAGATGACGTATGGCGATCAGCTGAAGGCGGGCGTCTTAGGGGCTCAAGATGCCGGTGAGCCGTTTTTCAAGGGCAAGAACCGTCTGGGCTACGACTATTACTCCGTCTGGCTTCAACTGAAGAAACAGGGAAGGCTCGAGTCGTTGGTGCTCGGCAAGTATCGGGTGTCTACGGGCTTGGGGCTGGTCCTCAACAACAGCTTCGGCCTCGGTAAGCTGTCGATGTTGCAGAATTTGGGACGTTCGTCGAGTACGCTTCGAGCCCATGCCTCGCGGTCGTCTGCCGATTATCTGCAAGGGGCTGCGGCCACCGTCCGTCTCTCCAAAGCCTTGACGGCTACGGCCTTTGCGTCTTGTCGCAAGATGGATGCCACACTCAATACCGATGGTACTGCCGCCACTATCCTCACCTCGGGCTATCACCGTACGGAGAAAGAACTTGAGAAAAAGAACAACCTCACCAATACCACTTTCGGAGCCTGTCTCGCCCTTCAGACGAATGGCCTTCATGCCGGACTGAATGTCGTGGGTACACACCTGAGCCGTGAACTGAAGCCGAATACCAAGGCGCTCTATCGCCAACATTATGCGCGAGGTCGTGACTTCCTGAACCTGAGTGCCGATTATAGCTATACACGCCCTCACTTTGCCGTCAGTGGCGAGACTGCCGTGAATCGCGACGGTGCCTTGGCCACACTCAATACCTTGAGTCTGCGTCTGGGCAGCGAGTGGACGCTGATGGCGCTCTACCGTTTCTATTCCTATCGTTATACCTCGCTCTATGCCCACAGTTACAGCGATGGGGGGCGGATACAGAACGAGAGCGGTCTCTACCTGGGCGTCACGTGGCAGCCTTCACCCCGATGGAAGGCGGTGGCCTATGCCGATTATGCCTATTTCCCTTGGGCCAGATATCAGGTGTCGCAGACCTCTCATGCCTGGGATGGTCTGCTGCAAGTCTCCCATAGTCGTGCCCGCTGGACGCTGAGCGCCCGTTACCGTCTGCGTCTACGTCAGAAGGATGATCCGCAGAACGGGGAGACTCCGTCCTCGCTCTTAGGTCTGACAGAGCATCGTGGACGTCTTACGGCCGAATATGTCGGACTGTTCACTTCCCGTACGCAGCTCGACTTTAGTCTGATATCCTTTAATGAACGTGATCAGGGACTGATGCTCAGTCAGACGTTGGGCTATACCCATCGTTGGCTGCGGTTGAATGGTGGAGTTGGTGTCTTTCATACTGATAGCTACGACAGCCGAGTCTATCTCTACGAACAGGGTCCGCTCTATGCCTACTCCTTTGCTCAGTTCAGTGGTGAGGGACTACGGTATTGGCTGATGGCACGTGCCGATATCAGTCGGCGAGTCATGTTTACGGCTAAGTTGGGTGTTACGGATTACTTCGACCGTTCCGTCATCGGCTCCAGCTATCAGCAGATTAATAGCTCATCTCAAACGGATCTTGATCTTCAGTTTCGGTGGCGGTTCTGAGTGTAACCAGCATGTGGGGCTCTTTGTCTATGTAGACGATTTTCCCGTCTACATTCACTACGGTATCCTGCACTTGATGATCTGCGTCGTACAAACTCATTTCAGCCACGATATCGTTGAAATCGCGCTTCAGCTTGAAGGCGTTCTTCAGCACGAGTCGTATCGGACACTCCTTGCAGGCGATACCTGTCCCGCAAAGTCCCGAGTCGCAGCCATTCTGGCAGTGTATCACATTGCCCAGCACGTACGGCTGGTCGTCGGTCATGTTCTTGTTCAACTCGTAATAGTTCGTTTCCTTCACCTGGAATCTGCGGTCTATCAGAAAGGAATAAGCCTCCTTCTCACTGTGTACGGCTTCCATCAAGACCGCATAGTCATGCCGTCTCTTCCAGATCTTCCTTCCTATACTCGCGACCAGTACTAGTGCCGCAATAATTAAAACGAGATAAATCATACCGTTAAGTGATATCCGCTTGCAAAGATAGTACTTTTTCACAGAACCGCCAAAAGAATCATGAAAAAAGTGAGGTATGGCCCATCCGAGTTTGCGAAATGTTAAATAATGCTTTCAAAAGGAATAAATTCATGAAATAATTTGGTAATAGCGTAAACTGATTTATCTTTGCAGCTTTGAAAAGTTACCTGCAAGTCAAAAACAAATAGTGTGGACGACAGGCGTTATCTCTTAAGTCTCATCCGCGAGGGCGAGCATCAGCAACAGGACTTCAAGTACCGCGTGGCGGATGCGGCGAAGTTGGCCAAGTCGGTGTCGGCATTTGCCAATACCGACGGTGGCAGGCTGCTGATTGGTGTGCGCGACGATGGGAACCTGTCGGGTGTGCGTTCGGAGGAGGAGATTTACATGATGCACCAGGCGGCCTACAAATACTGCAAGCCCGAGGCGAGTATCAAGTTCGATACGTATCATGTGGAAGGCAGGACAATCGTGGTTGCTACTGTGCCGCCATCGGATAAACGTCCTGTCTGTGCGCTGGACGACGAGTGTCTGCGGGATGGTGATTCAGCAGGGAAGAGCCGCAAACGAGCTTATATCCGCATTGCCGACGAGAACATCGTGGCCTCGCCCGTACACCTCGCCCTATGGCGCGAACAGCAGCGACCGCAGGGCGCGATGATGACCTACAACGACACCGTTCGTCAACTGCTCAATGCCATCCAAGGGCAGCGGACACTCAATCAGATTGTCCGTCTCTCGCGACTACCCCGCCCCAAAGTCATCACACTTTTGGCCCGTCTCATCCGCTTCGGCCTCGTCCGTTGGGAGTATCAAGGCCAACAATTTATATTCAGTCAAATATGATGCACGATTATCCTGATAGAATGTCGCCAGAGCAGGCACGAGCGTTTCGCGATGCCGTGCTGAACATCGTCGGCCAGATACCTCGCGGACGGGTGACTACTTATGGTCATATCGCGGCCTTGGCTGGATGGCCCAGCCATCCGCGGATGGTGGGTCGCACGCTCCGCTATACGCCTGGAGCCGAGTCTCTGCCCTGTCATCGTGTGGTCAACAAGGAAGGTCGAACGGCCCCAGGCTGGAGTAGACAAAGAACGCTGCTTGAGGCCGAGGGCATCCGCTTCAAGTCCAATGGACATGTGGATATGCAAAAGCATCTCTGGGAGCCGGAGACGGAGTTATAAAAACAGATAGAAGTCGTAGTAACAATCATACATAACAGATATGGATATAAAGGAACTATTAAATCGGACGGATAGGTTTGCAGCCAATGCGGGTTGCAGGATTACGGAGGTGGACGAACGGCATGCTGTGGCTGAGATGACGGTGACGACGATGCACCTGAATGGCGGCAA
>JAEENF010000209.1 GCA_016283605.1 Prevotella sp. | reverse complement strand
GGCCTGCACGCCCCAAGCGCACAAGGCCAGCACCATGGCAATTACATTCCCCATTTGTCGTATTCCACATCGAAGCCGCCCAGCAGGAACCAGTTGGCGAGTTGGCGTTCATAGTAGCGCATCAGGAAGAGAGGAGCTTCTACGTTCTCTTCAAGCGAGAGGGGAGTGGTGACGTCGCCTGATTCACGGGCCGCAGATGATTGTGGAGAAAACAGGATATAGGCAACGACGTCCAGGACATCGTTGAGTGTGACGCCGGCATCTTCCAGCATCTCCTCGGCATCCTCAGGCGTCAGGTCTACCTTGCCCAGGGCGTCATTGATACCAGGAACCAGCTCCATGATTGTAGCCAGGATACCGGCCTTGTTGACGGCGCGCGTCTCGAGGTGTTGTCGTGCGGAACTCGTGTTGATCATCTTGCGCAGGTCGATGCCCCAGCTCTCCAGGGTCTTGAGGGCCTTGAGCACGTTAAGGTCCTTCACCACGTTGTGGTAGTAGCGGTTCTGTTCGCCTTCATAGTAGAGTACAGGCCATATCTCGATGGCAGCTATGGTCTGTATGAGCCAGACGATGGCGGAGGAGGTGTGATCGAGCTTGAACACGAGGGTGTTGGTCTGGAGATTAGTCTTGCCGGGAACGAGACTTGGCGTAAAGCCCTTTTCCTTCATCCAGGGGATGATGGCACGTACACACTGGATGGGTACGAAGTCGTCGTGACGGCTGTGCTCGATGAAGTACTTCTGTGTCGTATCGGGCACCCAGCCGTTCATCAGGTTGATTTTCTCCAGTTCTGCGATGAGGGCTTTGGCCTCGTCGCTCTCCAGATTCATATAGGCGGGCTGGATAAGATGACTCAGCGAGTCCTTCATGCTGACACCATAGTCGCCGAGGGTTCCCTTCGACTTGGTCTTGACATACTCCTTGGCACCAGAGGCCAACGGTTCCTTGAACAGATCCTTGTAGTCAATCTTCAAGTGCAGGTTCTCGACGGCGGAGATGAGCATCATCACCACGTCCTTGCAGTCCTCGCACCAATCGCGCTCCACATATTCTCTGTAGGCGACCACATAGTCGGTAGGACCGCCGCCGGCAAAGGTCTTGGTGAAGGTGATGCCCTTGTCCTTATACTCCATATCGCGCAGTTTGGCCACATAGAGCGTCTCAGAGCCACCCTGCGAGAAGCCGAGGTTGAACAGGTATTTACCTTGGGAGATCGCCTCGTCATTGAGCAACTGTTTGGCGGCCAGCAGACCGTCGAGCGAATTGCGGGCGTTCACGTCACCGCTGTGGTAGAATGACGGATAGTCTTTCGACGAACCATAGCCGATGAAGTCGCTCATCACAAGGATGTAGTTGGGCTTCAGGGGATTGGCAATGAGTCCGTTGAGCAGTTGGGCGTTGCCTGTAGAGGGTGCATCGTCGATGCTACCCAGTGTGGCACGGTTGAAGAGCATGATGCCGTCGCAGGGCGCTGTGCCGTCGGCAATCTCTGCGGGGATGATGATGACACCGCTAATGGTGGCGGGCTTGCCGTCGGCATCCTTCGAGGGATATTCGTAGACATAACGGCGGACATCGCGCGAGTAGAGCGTCACACCGCCGGTCTTGGTCTTGATGGTGGTGTCGGCTTTAGCGATGATTTTATAGGTGGCCTCTTGTGCTGCACTGGTCAGCACACTGGCTATGAGTGCCAGTAATATGATTGTTGCTTTTTTCATATTTCAATCCTTCAATTTTTCAATTCTTAATCACGCGTTTGTTGGTCTTCTCGCCGTCGCGCTCGATATACAGTCCGCTGTGCGGATGGCTGACCTGGCGTCCGCCAAGGTCATAGATGCTCTTCGCACCGGAGACTGTCGTCTGGTCAAGGGGCGTGGACTCGATGCCAGTTTTGCGGTCTGTGATTTCAAAGGTAGCACTGACGGGGTAGTGGTCGCCCAGCGGCTTTCCTTCGTAGGTGTAGCCCTCTTTGTCGACATTGAACGACAGGGGCTTTAACTGTGTACCGGTGATGGGATTGATGTAGAGTATCTTGTCGAGTGTCTCTCCAGCCAGCTCGTCGAGATGCTCATCCCTCAACTTGGCATCCTTGTCGTATTCCGGATACTTTCCTTCGTTCTTCAGTTCTATAAACACGTCGGATACGGTGGCAAGACCTGTCTCTGCGATGCCGTCAATGAACTGTTTCTTCACATCGTCACGCTTGTAGAGGCTGTTGACGTCGCCGACAATGATGACGGGACGTGTGTCCAGCTGGCGGAGGATGTCGTCCTTCAGCTGCATCCACTGGGCCATGCGGGCCTCCTTGTCTTTCGTGTCATTGCCATCGTCCACGTCTGCATCGTCGCTGGCATCCATGTGCATGTTGTACACCACGATGCGCTGGCCGCCCTTCAGCGTCACCTCATAGCGGCGGAAACCCTTGGTGACCAGTTCGTCTAGGGCGTGGCTGAACTTTCCGAAGTTCTGCTTCCAGGCTATACGTGGGGCGGTGGTCACCGTCAGGTCGTTCTTCCAGCAGGCCATCAGACCGTCGCATTCGAAACGGTGGTTCTGTAGGTGCAGGAAGTCTATCTTATGGTCCACGAACTCTACGTCACCCGTCCATTCATCAAGCTTGTAGTCATCCTCCAACCACACTTTCATCACATCATGGTAGTTGAAGTCTTCTTGCATGAACACCAAGTCGTAGTTCTTCTTGATAAGATACTTGCCGATGCGTGACGATCCGGCATCGCCAGGTCCGTTGGCATTAACGTTGAATACTAATATTTTCTTGGGCAATCCGTCAACGTTCAACGTAGCAATACTGAACTGTTCAGACGTCTGTGCCATTGCAGATAGAGCACAGCCCAGCAGACAGCAGATAATGATTCTTTTCATTGGCAATTGGTTTTTGGTGCAAATATACGAATAATTTCTAAATCATAGGCAAAAACTACCTTAAATCTTTCTAAAACATAGGCAGCTTCATCTCAGAAATTCTCAAATAAATTTGGTATTTCGCTCGATTTGCACTAACTTTGTGCCTAAATTTGAGAAATAATTACTATTGCATTCAAACCGACAAACAAATACATTTTTTCTATGGCAGGCAATATCAAATACGGCGTTTTCCCTAACCCACTGCCCGACGCAGAGGGAAAAACCACCTATCAGGTGCGACACATGCCCGACGGCACGATGGACGAGAAAGAATTTCTGGCTCACCTGGACTATCACCACACCTACAACACCATCATCATGAAGTCATCGCTCACGACGTTGAGGAATGAGATTATCGAACAGCTGCGTAACAACAAGCGGTTCCGGATCGATGGTGTCGGCACCTTCCAGATGAGGGTAGGCCTGAAGACAAAGTACGACGAGGAAGGCAACCCCATCAAACCTCATTTCACCGACCCCAATAAGATTACGGCCAACGATGTGGAGGTGCAGGGTGTCAGCTTCACGCCAGACCCCAGTTTTATCAAAGCGCTGAAAGACAGGACCTCTACACGCAATAAATTCGGTCGCGGACCTGCTGGCAGGAACAAGCCCTATACGCGTGAGCAAGTTGTCGATTTTCTCAACAATTATCTGCAGAAGAACCATTCCATCACCCGCAAGCAGCTGCAATACGGACTGAATATCACGGAATACCGCGCCCAGAAGTGGCTCGATGAACTCACGGCTGAGGAATTCTCAAAGTATTACGGTAAGAAGCAGGGGAATACCTACATCTACTATCGTTACGGTTGGGAAAAATAAAAATTCTCCGCCACCTATTCTAACTGCCTGAATGACAGTAGAATGATGGCGGAGCATTTCCCCTCCTGAGTAGGAGGGGCTAGGAGTGGTCTGATCACCCGCTTATGCCTCCATTATTAAGTACCCGTCAGTCTCGTGCCGCCCCACACGCCTTACGCCAAGCCTCGTCATCGATCTGCCGAAGGCATTGGCTGTCACGCCGGCCATCGTCTTCTGCGAGTGCTTTTCCAACTCCCGCATAATCTCAGGTCCGCTCATAAACGCACCCTCGTCCTCTTTCTCAGGAATCGAGAAATAGCGAAGGAACAACCGCTCTACATCCGTCAGCACATAGTAGTCCTTGTTGTGCTTCTCCATTTCAGCCTCATCCTCCTTCGAAAACCAGTGGGGCAACTTTTCATTTTCAATCTCGTGCAACACCTGGGCATAGAGCTGGTCATGATTGATACCCTCCACATTGATGATGCCGTCTGGTTCCAAGATGAGGAAACGGCGTGAGCCAGTGCGGTCTGTCAGTACATGCCGCTCGTTGGTGGTGCCCACAAACGAGGCGATACGCGGCAACTGGTTGAAGTTCTTCTGATAGGCCCCGATGAAACTAGGCTTCAGCGTCTGCATCATCGACTTCAGCTCGGGCATCTGTTTACGGCCGATTTTCTCGAATTCATCGAGGCTCACGATGGCAAACTCCACCATCTTCCGATAGGCATTGCCCTTGGCATTGATCTTGAAGTCGTCCGTGTAGTAATCGGCAATCTCCCGAGGCAGCATCGAGGTGAAGAGCGTGCTCTTGCCCAAACCCTGCTGAGGACTGATAAGCAGGAGCATCACGGCATTGGCATGCTGCTTATCGGCTCCAAGCCACTGGGTGACGACTGCCCGTAGCCAGATGCGAACCATCCGCTGGCAATAGTCCGAACTGCTGATGCGACGGGCAAAGTCGGCGATATAGTCCGTCTTGCCATCCCATCGCCCGCGTACCTTATTAAGATACGTCCTCACAGGATGGTAATCCATAGCCAGCTCACTCTCGATGCGCTGCTTCACATAACTGGAAAGTACGAAGATCTCACCCTCGTCCTGAATCCGGCAGTTGATGGAGTTCAACTGACGCTTGTCGACCAGTTTCCATCTGCCCTCGGTACCCTTCCGACGATACTCATAGAGATCACGTACGATGTTGTGGCGGAACTCGAAGTTCTCCATCACAAACCCGGCCATGTCGTGAATAGGCCTCAACATCTGCTGCTGCCTCTCCTCATAGCGGTCCTTCGCAGATTCTATGTGGCAGGCCACAGGTTTCTGCTCAGGATCAGTTCTCAATCCAGATAATTCACTCTCGACTCTTTCAAGTCGTTCCAAGAGCACGTTGTTCTGCTCTTTCACAGCATCCACGCTCACCGAGTGCTTCTGCTTCCGTTTGGTAAAGAAATCAAATATACTCATATATTAAAGATTTTTGTACTGCAAAGTTAATACAAAAATCATTTGATTACAAGAGATTTACCCTTAAATCTACTACTAAAAAACTACTGTTTTTTGATACCGTCTCGTCAGTTGTGAGCCCGTACCTCAGCATTCTTAACTGCCGGCCTCGTTAATCTGCCACTTAAGTCCTAGCTATCTAGTACTTAAGTGGCAGTATTCTGCGACTTAAGACCTAGCATCCTTGGACTTAAGTCGCAGATTCGACAGCTACGGCCTCGTAATAGCTTAGGTCCCGTCTCAGCATCATTAACCTCCCGTCTTTAACCCTTTCTGGCCTAGTCCTGAGAAGGAACCCTTTCAAGAATACAGTATATACAAATTCCTCCGCCATTATCTTCCTGTAAATCAATTGATTACATCATATAGCGGAGAAATTTTACTTTACTTCGCCGTCACCATAGATGAAGCTAAAGGCGCCGCTCTGGTAGTCGAAGATCTCCTCGTTGCGGAAGAAGCGCTTCAGTTCAATCTCATTGTCGGGCTGGCTATTCATGTATCGCCTAACATCGCACTCTTGGCGATAGCTGAAACTACGATGGGCTAAACGTAATAGCAATCATCATTTTTTTGCATATGGACTATACCACATAGGGTATAAACTACTTATATTTGCGATTATTTATACCCGAATTAGTATATTATTCATAATAATTGTGTATCTTTGCACCCGTTAAGGTATAATAATTGTTATGAGTTTATCAGAACACATTAAACAAAAACGTAAGAAAAACGGCCTTTCTCAAGTTGAGTTGGCAGAGAGGGCTGGAGTGGGGCTTAGGTTCGTAAGGGATCTCGAGCAAGGTAAGCAGACCCTGAGAATGGATAAGGTAAATGATGTTCTTGCCTTGTTTGGAGAACACCTTGGACCTATAAAAACTGATATGGCATGAAACAGGCTGGTATCTATGTCAACGATGTCTTCTGTGGAATCCTCACTGAGGATGAAGAGGGTTATCATTTCTGCTATGAAAAGGATTATCTTGCCAGTCAGGGCGCAGTCCCAATAAGTCCTACTATGCCACTGACCGAACAGCAGTATGATAAGGAAATGATGTTTCCAGTCTTCGACGGACTCATCCCTGAAGGCTGGCTCTTGGATATCGCATCCACATCTTGGAAAATCGACCCTCGCGACAGGATGTCACTCTTGATGGCTTGTTGCAAAGACTGCATAGGAAACATTAGCGTAAAACCATTGGAACATGAGTAAGTGTCTGTATTGTTATCAGGAATTGGAAAAAGGTCAGGTGGATTTTCATCCCAGCTGTGCCCGTAAATTCTTCGGTAGTGCAATAGTGCCTGTGTTTCCCTATACGCGGGATAATATGTC
>JAEENF010000208.1 GCA_016283605.1 Prevotella sp. | reverse complement strand
GCTTCAGTTGCCGGTCTACGCCTTCCTGCGACTTCGGAAACGGAGTCATGCCTTGACCTATCTGCCGTCGATGCTGATATTGGGCATGCTGACGGATGTCAGTAGCGACGTCGGCCTTCACAACTCGATGGGGGCCTGGTGGTGGGCATTCCCGTTGATGATTGTGATATGGCTGCCTGTCGCCCTTCTGTGTCGGGCTCTGCAGGATGTGGAACCTGATGTGGAGCCTACGGGATTATTGTCACGTGCGATGTGGATGAATATGCTGACGATGGCCTTGATGATCATCGGAGTGGCTTTCGTCAGTAACACCAATGCCGTGTTTCATTACCGGATGCGTATGGAATCCTGTCTGCTGAAAAACGACTTCGCAGGTGCCTTGGAAGAGGGTAGGAAATCGCTGGAAAGCGACGCCAATCTGCAGATGTTGAGGATGTATGCCTTGTCGCGGAGGGGTGAACTGGGTGAGCGTCTGTTCACGTATCCCGTGGTAGCCAAGAGCGAGGCGATGCTGCCCGTTAGTGGAGAATCGCGCTTCTTGATGTATCCTGTCGACAGCCTTTATAAGTTCCTGGGTGCAAAGCCCAGTGGCGGGATGACGACGAGTCGCTATCTGGAACTCATGCAGCGGCGTGACAGCGTGGTGAACAAGAGCGTGGCTGATTATCAGTTGTGTGGTCTGCTTATTGACAAGAAACTGGATGCTTTTGTCAAGATGCTCGTCGGCTATTATTCGACGCAGGATACGCTGAAGACCGACCTTCTGCCGAAACACTATCGTGAGGCGATGACCCTCTATATGCACTTACGTTCCAAACCTATCGCCGTCTATCACAATGCCGTGATGGATGAGGACTGGAAGAATCTTCAGGAGTTGGAGGCGCAATATGCCGATCCTTCAGAAAGGAAGGGAAAGGTCGAGGAACAATACCGCGGAACCTATTGGTACTATTACGAATATGAATAAGAAGAAAGCCTCCCGACGGGGAGGCTTCTTTTATTGATACAGGTATCGTTTGATGGAGCGTTTGGGCGTCTTCTCAAACTCTTCTTCACGGATCTCTATTTCCGTGATCTTCTCATAAGCGGGAATCATCTCGTTGAGACCGTTGCGGTTCTGCTCCATGATGTTACGGATATCTTCGGCAGAGAAATTCATGTTCTTGGCCTCTTCGTAATCGGGATAGACGATGGCCACAAGTTTGTTGTCTCTCTGGACGACAATGCTTTCCACAACCATCGTCATCGAGTTCAGCTTGTCTTCGATTTCCTCCGGGTAGATGTTCTGTCCGTTAGGACCAAGCAGCATGTTCTTCGAGCGGCCGTTGATATAGATATTACCGTCTACATCCATTGTGCCGAGATCACCGGTGTGATACCAGCCCTCACGGTCGATGGCCTCTGCCGTTGCCTCCGGATTTTTGAAGTAGCCCAGCATCACATTCAGACCTCGCGTGAGGATCTCTCCGGGGATGCGACGAGGATCAGGAGAGTCGATCTCTACCTCCATGTGCCAGGCGGCCTTTCCACAGGAACCGGTAGCGAAGTTGTGCCAGTCCTCATAGCCAATAATCGGCGCACACTCCGTGGCACCATAACCGACGGTATAGGGGAAGTCGATCTTCTTGAGGAAGTGTTCTACCTCCTGATTGAGGGCTGCACCACCGATGATAACCTCGTACATGTTGCCGCCAAAGGCCTTCAGCACTTCCTGACAGATCATCTCGCGAACCTTCTTCGAGATGACCGGCATCTGCAGAAGCAGACGCATGCGGTTGTTCTGGATCTTCGGGAAGACTTTCTTGCGGATAATCTTCTCAATGATCAGCGGTACGGCGATGACAATGACGGGCTTGACTTCCTGAAGTGCCTGGGCGATGATGGCGGGTGAGGGCACACGGCTCAGGTAGTACACATGACAACCATGCAGGAACTCAAAGATGCACTCGAAGGCCATACCATACATGTGGGCCATCGGCAGCATCGAGATGACCTTGTCGCCGCTCTTGATGGTCTTACCAAGCACATGTTCTGCGAAGTCGTAGTTTGACCATAAGGCCCGGTAAGGGAGCATCACACCCTTTGAGAATCCTGTTGTACCGCTGGTGTAATTGATCAGCGCCAACTCGTCGGGACTCTCTTCGATGTAATAGCTCACATGTTCCTTGCGGAAATATTTGGGGAACTTCTTGCCATAGAGCTCATTCAGATGTTCGCGGGCATAAGTGAGCTTGTCTGTGCGACTCACCATCAGCGAGTAGTCGGGATTGTTGATGATACCCTCGAGTCTCGGCATCTGTTGAGGATCGATGAGCGTTGCCACATGGTCGCCAACAAACAGCAGTCGCGACTCCGAGTGGTTCACGATATTGTGGATCTGCTCGGCATTGAACTCATGCAGGATAGGAACGGCAATGGCGCCGTAGGTCAGTGTAGCGAAGAAGGCTACGGCCCACTGGCTGGAGTTGCGGCCGCAGAGGGCTATCTTGTCGCCTTTCTGAATGCCGCTTTCCTCAAACAGAATATGCAGTTTCTCGATTTTTCTGGCTACATCATGATATTGCAACGTCTGGCCCTTGAAATCGGTCAGGGCATCGCGGTCCCAATTGTCTATAATGCTCTTCTGGATAAGTGCATTGAAGCTAGGAATATCCTTGCTTGGGATATAGGCTTTATTAGTGTCTTGTTTCATATCTTAGTGGTATAAGTAGCGTTTAATACTCTTCTTTGGTGTCTTGGCAAATTCCTTGTCATGAAGTTCAATCGCAGAGATGCGGCTGTAGACGGGCAGTGTCTCGTTCAAATCATGACGGTTCTGTTCCATGATATCTGCCAACTCCTTTTCGTTGAAGCTGACCACCTCGTCCTTATCAGGATAGACGAGGGCCACGAGCTTGTCTTCTCTTTGTACGATGATACTCTCTGATACCATCGGCATAGAGTTGAGCTTGTCCTCGATCTCCTCAGGATAGACATTCTGTCCGTTGGCACCAAGCAGCATGTTCTTGATACGTCCGCGGATAAAAAGATGTTGGCTGGCGGAGAGGGTCCCCAGGTCACCGGTATGGTAATAGCCCTCCTCATCGAGAGCCTGACGGGTGGCTTCTTCGTTCTTGTAATAGCCCAACATGACGTTGGTGCCTCGTGTAACAATCTCGCCGGGGATGTTCTCGGGATCGCTGGAGAGAATCTTCACTTCCATACGGTCGACAGGCTTGCCACAACATCCAGGCACAAACTCCTTATGGTCGCAATAGCTGATGAGAGGTGCACACTCAGTGGTTCCATATCCTACGGTAATGGGGAAGCCAATAGATACCAGGAACTCTTCCACTTCCTTGGAAAGGGCAGCTCCGCCGACAATGACTTCGTAGAGATTACCACCAAAGGCGTTGTACACTTCGTGGCAGATACGCTCTTTCACCTTCTTGCTGACGACAGGCATCGCCAACAGCAGTCTCACACGGTTGTCCTGCACCTTCGGGAAGACTTTCTTACGGATAATCTTCTCAATGATCAGAGGAACGGTGACAATCAATGTGGGTTTCACATCGGTGAAGGCCTGTGCGATGATGGCCGGCGACGGCAGACGGGTCAGGAAGAACAGATGACATCCGTTGCAGAAGCCGAAGAGAAACTCTACGGCCATACCGTACATGTGAGCCATCGGCAGAATGCTCAGCAGACTATCGCCGGCATGTATCTTTCCTCCTAAGCGGCTGATGATGAATTCGATGTTTCCCCAGATAGAACGGTAGGGTAGCATGACACCTTTTGAGAATCCCGTCGTACCGCTGGTGTAATTGATGAGCGCCAGTTCGTCGGCTTCATCCTGATGATAGTTGATATGCTCCTTGCGGAAAGCCATCGGATATTTGCTGCCGAACATAAGATTTAAATGTTCGCGCGCGTACGTGAGACGCTCCGAACGGGAGATCAACAACGAGAAATCAGGTATGTTGATGATGCCTTCCAAGGCCGGCATCGCTTCAGGATCGATGGTCTTGACGGCATAATCGCCAACAAAGAGTAACTTCGACTCAGAATGATTAACGATATTCTGGATTTGTTCACCATTGAACTCATGAAGGATGGGTACTGCTACAGCGCCGTAAGTGAGTGTGGCCAGGAAGGCTACAGCCCAGTGGGCGGAGTTACGACCGCAGAGTGCGATCTTGTCGCCCTTCTTGACATCGCTGTTCTCAAAAAGAATATGTAGCTTTTCGATCTTTCGGGCCACGTCGTGATACTGTAGCGTGATGCCCTGATAGTCTGTTAGCGCATCTTGATCCCAGTTCTGAATGATAGATCGTTGGATATATGCATTAAAACTACTAAAAGTCTCCATTAAAATTGCACAATTTTCAAAATTTTGTGCAAAGGTAATGCATTTTCTGCACATTCGCAAAAAAAATGTGCAATAATTAACGCTTTTTTACTCATACCGCATAGATTTCGCTGGATGGATGTGCGAAATCAGGTAGCTGGGCGCGATAAGCACGAAGATACTGATGAGTAACGTGGCAATGTTAAGTAACAGAATTAAAGGGATGTTTAGTTCCATGGGGGCCTCGTTCACATAGTAGGTTTGTGGGTCGAGGGCGATAAAGCCCGTTGCTTTCTGCAGGGCGATAATGCCGATGCCGATGATATTGCCTAACAACAGACCTTGTCCGATGATAAAGGCGGCAAACCAAAGGAAGGTGTGTCGTATTGTATTGTTTCTGGCACCGATGGCTTTCAGCACACCGATCATCTGCGTACGTTCAAGGATGATGATGAGCAGTCCGCTAATCATCGTGAAACCGGCCACACATACCATCAGGGCGAGGATAATCCATACGTTGATGTCCAGCAGTTCCAGCCACGAAAAGACCTGTGGATAGGCTTCATAGATGGTCTGCGAAGACAAGGTGTTGAGATGTTTGTCTTCGCTGCGGTTTACCTTCGCAATGACGTCGTCATAGGTCTCTTCTAATTTCTCGAAGTCGTTCACCAGCAGTTCTGCTCCGGTGACTTCGTCTTTCTCCCAGCCGTTGATCTTCTCGACGGCATAGAGATCGGT
>JAEENF010000207.1 GCA_016283605.1 Prevotella sp. | reverse complement strand
AAAAATCAGCGAGATGCACAAATATTTTGCGTTAATAATGTATAATAATTTGAATTTTCTCAGCAACCCTGCAAATAGGGCCCAATTGTTAATCCATTTAACATTGTGGACTTTTTCAGTGAGCTCTATACAGCAAGAAACTCTCTTCATAGAATAAGACCAGAGTATCTGATAATAAGTGTTGATGCGTCCTGTTAATGAAAAAATATCGAAAGTTATGATGCATTCGGTTATTTTTTTGTATCTTTGCAGCCAAAAGAGAGAAATATGGAACATAGCAGACTCAGATTCGCCCTTTTCGGCAATATCTATCAGGCCAAGAAGTCGGCCAGTATCCAGAAAGTGCTGTCGTGCATCGCCAACTATGGTGCGGAGCTCTACGTCGACATGGAGTACTATTACTTCCTGAAGGACAACCAGCGTCTGGAGGTCAAGGCTACAAAGATCTTTACAGATGATGACTTCGAGGCCGATTTTGTCATTTCGATGGGTGGCGACGGTACGTTCCTGAAGGCAGCCAGCAGGGTGGGGAAGAAGGATATTCCCATACTCGGTGTGAATATGGGACGCTTGGGCTTTCTGGCAGATATCAGTCCTGACGATATCGAGCACTGTCTTGAAGCATTGTATACCGAGAACTATGCTGTGGAGAGCCGGGCGCTGATACAAGTGGAGGCCGATGGCGAACCCTTGGGCGACTTCAGTTGTGCGCTGAACGATGTGGCCATCCTGAAACGTGATACCGCCTCAATGATCTCTATCAAGGCCTGTATCAACGGGCAGTATCTGAACACCTATCAGGCGGACGGTCTTATCGTATCCTCACCGACGGGTTCTACGGCCTATTCGCTCTCGAACGGTGGACCGATCATCGTGCCTGGTACAAAGGTCTTCTCGATGACGGCGGTAGCACCTCATTCGCTGAATGTGCGTCCGATCGTGTTGCCTGACTCCTCGCTCATCGAACTCGATGTGGAGAGTCGCTCGCACAGTTTCCTTGTGGCTATCGACGGTCGTTCGGAGAAGTGTAAGGAAGGTACGAAGATCACCCTGCGGCGCGCGCCATACGATATTAAGGTGGTGAAACGTACGGATCAGCGCTACTTCAACACCCTTCGTGAGAAAATGATGTGGGGCGCAGATACTCGCTAATCGTTAAAAAACGTCAAGGCATAGTTAATTCTTCACTCTTCACTCTTCACTCTTCACTTTTTTTCGTACCTTTGCAGCCGCAAACAAGAAAGGTCGGCATAGCTCAGCTGGTTAGAGTATCACCTTGACATGGTGGGGGTCCTTGGTCCGAATCCAAGTGTCGACACAAAGGAAGGCAGTTTTCATAACTGCCTTTTTTAACACAGAATTAAACATATCTTTTAGTATGTCCAACAGTAATTCTTTCGTAGGTTCCAAGATTAAGGGAATCAGAGAATCGAAGAACCTCTCTATAGAGGAAATCGCCGAGAGTAGTGGTCTTTCTGTAGATCAAATCAATTCCATCGAGAACGACCAGAATCTGCCGTCATTAGGTCCGCTGATCAAAATTGCCCGTGCACTGGGTGTGCGTCTGGGTACGTTCATGGACGACAATGATGCACTGGGTCCAGTGGTGTGTCGTGCTGAGGACCGTGAGCGCGAAAGCAGCATCAGCTTTAGCAACGGAGCTACCGATGCCCGTAAGCACATGGAGTATCACCCTCTGGCACAGCAGAAGGCCGGACGACACATGGAGCCGTTCGTCATCGACATCAATCCTGAGGAGAATCCTGACTTCAAGCTCTCTGCCCACGAGGGTGAAGAGTTTATCTATGTGATGCAGGGTGAGGTGGAAATTGAGTATGGTAAGGAGAAATACCTGCTGAAGGAAGGTGACAGTATCTTCTATGATTCAATCGTGAAGCATCATGTGCATGGTGCCCCAGGCAAATCAGCAAAAATCTTAGCAGTCGTTTATATCCCCTTCTAAAAGATGAGCAACGTAAGATTAGATATGGCAGGCAGACCGCTGCCTGATAGAACCTATCCAGCTGAGACTGGATCAGAGGGCTATACGCTGCATGAGAAGACCCTGGGCCAGTGGCTCGAATACTGGGCTGAGACTACGCCTGATAAGGAATACATCGTTTATAGCGATCGTGATCTGCGCTTCACCTGGAGCAAGTTTAACGAACGTGTGGACAATCTCGCTAAGGGCTTGATTGCCATTGGTGTGAAGCGAGGCTCGAATGTAGGTATCTGGGCCACGAATGTGCCCGACTGGCTGACGTTCCTCTATGCTACAGCGAAGATCGGTGCCGTGCTGGTGACGGTAAACACCAACTACAAGCAGAACGAACTGGAGTACCTCTGCAAGGACTCCGACATGGAGGTGCTCTGCATCACCGATGGTACCTGGGATTGTAACTATGTGGATATGACCTATACCATGCTGCCTGAGTTGAAGACTTGTGAGCGTGGTCATCTGAACAGCGAACGTTTCCCCTACCTGAAGAACGTGGTTTATATCGGTATGGAGAAATATCGCGGTATGTACAATACTGCCGAGCTGTTGCTGTTGGGACAGAATATCGAGGACGAGACGCTGAACGAGATGAAGAGCAAGGTGACTTGTCACGATGTCTGTAACATGCAGTATACCAGTGGTACAACGGGCTTCCCCAAGGGTGTTATGCTGACGCACTATGGCATCTCTAACGACGGTTTCTTCACGGGTGAGAACATGGGCTTTACGCAGGACGATAAGCTCTGCGTCTGTGTGCCGCTGTTCCACTGTTTCGGCGTGGTGCTCGCTACGATGAACTGTCTGACGCATGGCTGTACGGAGGTGATGGTTGAGAAGTTCGATCCCCTCGTGGTGCTGGCCTCTATCCATAAGGAGCGTTGTACGGCTGTTTATGGTGTGCCTACCATGTTTATTGCGGAACTCAATCACCCGATGTTCTCGATGTTCGATCTGACCTGTCTGCGTACAGGTATTATGGCAGGCTCGCTCTGTCCTGTGGAACTGATGAAGCAGGTTTCAGAGAAGATGTATATGACCATCACGAGTGTCTATGGTCTCACAGAATCATCGCCAGGCATGACGCAGACCTGTCTGAACGACACCTTCGAGCAGCGCTGCACCACCGTAGGTCGCGACTTCCCGTTTGTCGATGTGAAGGTGCTCGATCCTGAAACGGGTGAGGAATGTCCCGTTGGCGTGCAGGGTGAGATGTGCTGCAAGGGCTTCAACGTGATGAAGGGCTACTATAAGAACCCTGAGGCTACGGCTGAGGTCATCGATAAGAACGGTTATCTACATTCAGGTGACCTGGGTGTGAAGGACGAGCAGGGTTTCTATAAGATTACGGGTCGTATCAAGGATATGATCATCCGAGGCGGTGAGAACATCTATCCCCGTGAGATCGAGGAGTTCCTCTACCACATGCCTGGCATCCGTGACGTACAGGTGGCTGCCGTACCTTCGAAGAAATACGGTGAGGCCGTAGGTGCCTTCATTATCCTCGAGGAGGGCGTGACGATGACGCCAGAGGACGTGCAGTTGTTCTGTCGTGGTAAGATAGCCCGTTATAAGATTCCTAAGTACGTGTTCTTCATCGACCAGTTCCCATTGACGGGAAGCGGTAAGATCCAGAAGTTCAAGCTGAAGGAGATGAGCCTTGACCTCTGCAAGAAATTTGGTTACGAGGTCGTATAAGAGGTGACTCTCTTTGAATAGAAATAAGAGCCGTAAGCAACGAGGAAGTTTGCTTGCGGTTTTTTTATTATATATACGGTACGCGCGAAGGCCGTCTCTTAAAGAGTGTTAAGAAACAAAAGTTTTTCCTTGAATTATTTGGAACGTATTCAGAAAAACACTACTTTTGCAGTGTACTATTAAAGTAGTACACTATTACAGAGAATAGTCAAAGACAGAAAAGATATGGAATTACAGAGCAATCAACTTGACGAGTTACGACTCGATTGTGCGAAGATTCAGAAGAAAGGCCTGCACTTTATTCTGGCATCAATAGTGATCTGGGCAGCCGTTCTGGTCGTCCATCTCACTACGTTGCCCATTGAAACCAAGAACATCCTGACGTTCTGTGTGGCTGCGCCGTTGATGCCCTTGGCATGGATGATCTCGAAGATGATCGGTGTGGACTTCGAGGGTAGGGGCAATCCGTTGACAAAACTGGGACTGCTCTTTTCCGTCAACCAGATTCTCTACATCCTGATAGCCATGTGGGTGTTCTCGGCGGTTCCAGAGAAGATGCTGATGGTGTATGCCATGATCTTTGGTGCTCACCTGATGCCTTATAGCTGGCTGTATCAGTCCAAAACCTACATGGTACTCTCCATCGTAGTGCCCATCATGGCGCTGGTCATAGGTCTGATAGCTGAGCCTTACGTTTTGGCAGCTGTTATGGTAGCTGTAGAGACAGGTTTCTCAATATGTCTGACGATAGAAAACAATAACAATAAATAGAATAGGTATTATGATTGAGGTAAACAACATCAGTTTTAAGTATGCAGGTCAGAAGGACCTAGTATTCGATGGTTTCAGTCTGGAACTGAAACAGGATAACATCTATGGTCTGCTGGGCAAGAACGGTACAGGTAAGAGTACGCTGTTATATCTGATTAGCGGACTTCTGAGACCAAAGAAGGGTAGTGTAAGTTTTGACGGCATCGAGACGAAGCTTCGCAAGCCGGAGACCTTAAGTGAGATCTTCATTGTGCCTGAGGAGTTCGACCTGCCGGCGATGTCACTCGATGACTACGTGAAGATTAACCGTCCGTTCTATCCTCTGTTCAGTACGCAGGTACTGGAGGCATGTCTGAAGGACTTCGAACTCACGTCAGACGTGAAACTCAATGCCCTCTCGATGGGACAGAAGAAGAAGGTTTTTATGGCCTTCGCACTCGCTACGAACACGAAGGTGCTGCTGATGGACGAACCCACCAATGGTCTGGATATTCCCTCGAAGAGTCAGTTCCGTAAGGTGGTGACACAGTATATGAGCGGCGACCGCACCCTGATCATCTCCACCCATCAGGTGCACGATGTGGAGTCACTCTTGGACCACATCCTGATTCTCTCGCCACAGAAGCTGTTGTTGAATGCTAGTGTGGCCGAGATTCAAGAGAAATATACCTTCGAATATCGCACGCCTGCTGAGATGGACGATGTGCTCTATGCCGAGCCGTCGCTGCAGGGTAATGCCGTCATCGCTCCTCGACAGGAGGACAGCCCTGAGACGCAGGTGAACCTCGAACTGCTCTTCAACGCCGTAACACAAGGGAAAATCTAATCATCTGACGATTATGATACAGTTCAATTTAAATAGATTCGGAAAGCTGGCGAAGTGGTCGCTGACCACAGACAAGGGTTTCTATGTGAGGGGCCTGCTGAATGTGTTCGTCGTCCTGTCGCTGTTTTTCATCGCCTTCACGACACATTTTTTCCGCATTAATGTGAATGGCCACAATGATGGCTATGCGCCGTGTTTGGCTTCGGCGATGATTATTTTCATCATTACTGTGGTCACGGGACCGGCTTGGATGTTTTCGAGCATGAAAGGTAAACACGATCTTCAGACATTGCTGATGCTGCCCGCCTCGAACTTCGAGAAATACCTGATGCGCTACAGCACGTGGATGATTCTTCTGCCACTCTACATCGTGGCTTTCTTGGGTGCCGACTTGGTTCAGTATCTTGTGAATGTGCTGAGAGGCGGTGAGCATGTGACGTTTGTGACAACGGTGTTTATAGATCATGTAAGCGCATTGTTGGCAAGATTGCCTTACGCCTCCAGAAACCTTTTAAACGGTATGATCACCTGTGTGTTTTTGTTCCACTCCCTCTATGCACTGGGTGGCACGTTTTTCCGCTCGCACAAGTATTCCTGGGTAATGACAACGGTGTCTATCATTGTACTTTCTATGGTAATACTCTGGTTGTCTCCTGAGAGTTCTGAAGGATCTGTGAATAAGGAGTACACAACGATGGAGCTCATTGCCTGGGATGCACTCTATGGCGCTTGGTTCCTAGTGAACTTCTGGCTGTCGTACAGGCTCTTCTGCCGTCAGCAGGTTATCGGTAAATTTGTGAACCTATAAGAAGTGAATAGCATGAATAGTTTTAGTATAAATAGATTCTGGAAGACGTTCTGTTGGGTGGTGACCACTAACTTTCGTCATCTGCTGGCGTGGACGCTGGCCTATAGCCTGATTACTTTTCTTTGTGAACTGATATTCTGGAAGCTTAGTGAGGAACACACTCCAGGATACATTGTGGCTGCTGTTGCTGAGTTTTTTTCGACTTTCATTGTTATAGCTGTAGGCATAGGCTTTAGTCTGGTATTCTTTGACCTGAACAAAAAGCCCAGACGCGAGGCTTTCCTCATGTTGCCTGCTTCGAACCTGGAGAAGTATCTGTCATCGGTATTTTACTGGACGGTAATATGGACAATATGTGTTCTGATTTCGTTCGCAGTGGGTGATACGCTGAGAATGATCTTCCGCGGTTTGACCTACGGTGATGAGTGGTTATCGGCAATACCAGGGGTGATGGTGAATTTGAATCTCTATGATGATTGTTTCATGAGTGGAGCCGATCTGTTGTATACAGTCATGAAAATCATTACCGTGACCACATTCGTGTTATGGCTACATTCGCTCTATATACTTGGTGGTACTTTGATGCGCAAATATGCTTTCGTAGTTACCAGTGTGCTCTTTATACTGTGTGTGGTAGCCCTGGGTAAGACGATGAATTATTTCGATCTATCCATGTTCAAAGTAGACTGGGCTGAAGAAGATGGTCATTATGTCTCAAGCGAGGTCGGAGCTATAACTTATGTACTCAGTATCGTACTTCCGCTATTGGCCTGCTTCAACTACTGGGCATCGTTCCAGATTTTCAAAGGTTTTCAGTTAATTACAAATAAATGGACGAATTATGACATTCTCAAACGATAAAGCAATCTATATCCAGATGGCCGACCGTCTGTGCGACGAGATCCTCTCTGGAAACTACAAGGACGACGATCGTATTCCGTCCGTCCGTGAGTATGCCGTGCTCCTCGAGGTGAATACGAATACGGCAGTAAAGGCTTACGAGCAGTTGGCGCGTGAGGAGATCATCTATAACAAGCGTGGCCTGGGTTATTTTGTGACTCCAGGTGCCAAAAAGCAGATTCTCAAGGCTCGTAAAAACGAGTTCATGAAGGAACGCCTGCCTGAATTGTTCCGTCAGATGCAGCTGCTCGACATCAGCATCGACGATGTCGCAGAAGCCTACAAAAAACTTACAGAATGTTAAAGTGCGACCAAACATCTAGTCATTCGTCACAAATCGGTGCAGAATATCCCAAAAATTTTGAGGGTACTGCAACTTTTCGTACTTTTGCAGCGTCAAAAGGACAGAAGAAAATTAAACTAAGGTATTAAGATTGTTTTCATGATACATTTACAAGACATCAACAAGACCTATTTCGGAGCCCAGCCGTTACATGTGCTGAAGGGCATCTCACTCGACATTGCGAAAGGGGAGTTCGTCAGCATCATGGGTGCTTCGGGCTCGGGCAAGAGTACCTTACTGAATATATTAGGTATTCTCGACAACTACGATTCGGGCACCTACGAGCTGGCGGGCGTACCCATCTGGAACCTCTCCGAGCGGAGGGCTGCGGAGTATCGCAACAAAATGATTGGCTTTATTTTCCAAAGTTTTAATCTCATCTCTTTCAAAACAGCCGTGGAAAACGTTGAGTTGCCATTATTTTATCAAGGAGTATCTCGCCGCAAGCGTCATCAGATGGCTCTGGATTATCTGGAGCGTCTGGGACTGCTCGACTGGGCTGAGCATTACCCCAACGAACTGTCGGGAGGACAGAAGCAACGTGTGGCCATTGCCAGAGCACTCATCACCCGTCCACAGATCATTCTGGCCGATGAGCCTACGGGCGCATTGGACTCGAAGACATCCGTGGAGGTGATGCAGTTGCTCAAGCAGCTGAACCAGGAAGAGAATATGACCATCGTGGTGGTGACCCACGAAAGCGGTGTGGCCAACGAGACCAACAAGATCGTGCATATCAAGGACGGTATCATCGGTCAGATTGAAGAGAACCTCAACCACAATGCCTCACCCTTCGGCAGTGGAGGAATAATGAAATAGGTTATGCGTGATATAATAACTGAAATATGGCAGACGGCACGGAGGAATAAGCTCCGCACGACGCTCACCGGCTTTGCTGTGGCGTGGGGCATCTTCATGATCATCGTGCTGTTGGGAGCCGGTAACGGACTCATTAATGCCACGATGAAGATGAGCGGCGACTTCCTGACCAACTCGATGGAGGTGTATGGAGGTATGACCTCGAAGGCCTACAATGGACTGAGCGAGGGCCGCTGGATCAATCTGAACACCAAGGATCTTGGAGCCACAGAATCGGAGTTCAAGAATCATATTGACGATGTGGGCGCTACCTATTCTATTAGTTCTACAGTCACCAATGGTGAGAACTATATGAATATGACTATAACAGGCGTTTATCCCGTTCATGCCAAGATTGTAAAGCAGTCATTGATATGTGGACGTTTTATTAATGAGATCGACCAGAACGAAAAACGTAAGGTGCTGGTGTTGAGCGATAAGCAGGCAAAGGAACTGGAACCTAAGGAATACAAGACACTTGTGGGTAAATACGTCAAGGTGCGCGACTTATCATTTAAGGTGGTAGGCATTTATAAAAGCGCAGGTGACGGCAACCCATCAGCCTATTCAGTTTACTCAACCATCAAAAGTATCTATGGAGCGAGGACCAATGATTTGGGACATATCGAGTTCACCTTCCACGGATTGACTACAGAGAAGGCTAACGAGGATTTCGAGAAAGTCTATCGTCGTCGTCTGAATGCTAACCATCAGGCACATCCTGAAGACGAACGAAGCATTTGGCTCTGGAACGGCTATACGCAGAGTATGCAGATGGAAAATGGTATTGCCATCATCCATACCTTCCTCTGGGTCATCGGACTCTTTACGCTGTTATCTGGTATCGTAGGCGTATCTAACATCATGCTTATCACTGTGAAGGAACGTACTCATGAGTTCGGTATCCGTAAGGCCATCGGTGCGAAGCCCTGGAGCATTCTGAAACTCATCATCATAGAGAGTGTGATCATCACCACTTTCTTTGGTTATGTCGGCATGTTGTTGGGTATCTTTGCCAACGAGTATATGGATGCCACCCTGGGTCATGAGGTGACCGACCTGGGTGTTGAGAAGATCACCCTGTTTGTCAATCCTACCGTAGGACTGGATGTCTGCTTCGAGGCTACGATGGTGATGGTCATCGCCGGCACTATCGCAGGACTCATTCCTGCCTATAAGGCCTCGCGCATCAGACCGATCGAAGCGCTCCGTGCCGACTAATTATGCATTATGAATTATTAATTATGCATTGAAATGAGAATAGATATTGATTCATACAGAGAAATCATCGACACGCTGACGCGTAATAAGTCGCGTTCGTTCCTCACGGGCTTCGGTGTCTTCTGGGGCGTCTTCATGCTCGTGGTGCTGATGGGAGGCGGACAGGGCCTGAAGGAAATGCTCTATAAGAACTTTGACGGATTCGCACAGAACACCGTTATTGTCGGCGCCGAACAGACCACGAAGGCCTATAAAGGATTCCGCAAGGGGCGTTGGTGGACGATGGAGTATAAGGACATCGAGCGACTGAAGCAGAAGGTGCCTGAACTGAATGCCGCTGCACCGATACTTTTCTCGGGCTGGGGAAGTGGCAACACAGCCTATTATGG
>JAEENF010000206.1 GCA_016283605.1 Prevotella sp. | reverse complement strand
GTCTGACGGACAACAAAGGTCGTAAGGCCGATTTCCGCAACGTCATTCTGTTGATGACCTCGAATGCGGGTGCCCAGTTTGCGGGGCAGGCGAATATCGGTTTCACTGGTGGCGTCTCACGTGGTGAGGCCATGCTGAAACAGGTGAAGAAGACCTTCAAGCCTGAGTTTATCAACCGCCTGACGGGTACGGTGGTGTTCAATGATATGGACCGTGAGATGGCTACGCTGATTCTCAAGAAGAAACTGGGTGAGCTGCAGGAGAAACTGACCGCCAAGCAGGTGACGATGACGGTGAACGACGAGGCTTTCGGTCTGTTGTTGAAGGAGGGCTATACCCGTGAATATGGTGCCCGTGAGATGGATCGTGTCATTGCCCAGCGGTTGAAGCCTCTGTTGATGCGTGAGATACTCTTCGGCAGTCTGAAGCAAGGTGGACATGTCGTCATCGAGACACAGGCCCAGACCCTCGTTTGCCGAAAAGTGCCTTGTCAGCCAGAAAAAGGGTAATGGCCAGGGTAACAATGGAGACGGCGATGCAGCCGATAGTCATGTGAAGCATCGTGAGGAAGGCGTTGACGGGTGTCATACCTCCAAGGAAAAGTCCACAGAGCAATAGGGGCATGGCCGTCAGACCGAGTGTCGTGAGATTCGCGATGGTCGGGGAGAGGATGGCCAACAGACTCTGTCGGAGGAACGGTAATAAGGCCTTGAGGTGAGTCAGTCCGTTGCCCCGCAAGAACTCATATTGTTGCTGGTCGGTGTGGAGCGCAGAGACATAGGTGCTCAGACCCCGTATTATCATGGCTGTGGCGTGTCCCAGCAGTAAGGCCATGACGGGTACGAACCAGCGGGGATCGAAGATACGGACGGGCAGCACCAGTCCCAATAGCCACAGTCCTATGAGAAACACCCCCATAAACAGTCCGGCACTGGTGGGCAGCATCAGCTTGCGGATATCCAGCTTACAACGTTTCAGCACGATAAAGGCAGAAATGCCCGACATCACCAACAGCCACGCCAGGGAGAGCCAGGTGTTGTCGACTTTGATCAGTCCCCATACGATAAGACAAAGCACCAGCAGCTGTGCGACCATACGGCCGACGGCTACAGCAAACGACTGGAGCATCTTGCGCTCCAGGACATACAAGGCCCCTGCGGGAATCAGCAGAAGGAGCAGCCCGAGAAGGGTATGTAATAATAGTCCTGTGTTCATATCTTTAACGTGTCTAAATCAATGACCTTTTGGGCCAGGGCCACAATCTGGTGTTTGCGACTGGCGACCAGCACAGTCTTTCCCCTTGCGACCTGTTGCAGCAGAAGTGCTGTCATGCGCTGCGTCAGCTCCGGTGTCAGATGGGCAGCGGGTTCATCGGCAATCACGATGGGCTTGTCTGCGGCTTCACAGAGGGTCCGCTCTGCCAGCGAGAAGATCTCCTCGGGGGTCAGCGGCTCTGGCTGAGGCACTGTCGCTGACGGGGGTAGGAGAGCGTTCCATACGCCATACTCCTCAGCTTCGCACACCGGCGGCTGCGGTGCCCTGTAGTGGCGTGTCAGGCGTTGCATCTCCTGTGGCAGGTACACCATCAGGGAACGGAAAGCATGAGCCGAGCGCACCGTCAACAGTTCGCCGTCGATACTGACAAAGCCCTCCTTGACGGGCAGGAATCCCATCAATGTCCTGATGAGGGTGGTCTTGCCCGATTGTTCAGAACCTGTGATACACGTCAGCTGTCCGTCGCGGGCAATGAAGGAAAGACCTGACACCAGCGTCTTCCCCCAAGCTGTTATCGTTGTGTCCTTGACCTCAAGCATCTCAATTTTTTCTGCAAAAATACAAAAAAAAGGAAAAAGTGACTAGTGAATAGTGAAAAAATAACTAACTTTGCACCAAAATTATGACTTTCGGAGCAGAAAAAGGCAAAAACCGGTGGCGACTACCCGCAGAATGGGAGCCTCAGGAGGGTGTGCAGCTGACATGGCCGCACGCTGCGACAGACTGGGCCCCGATGCTGGAAGAGGTCATCGCGGTCTATCGGGAGATGGCTCGTGAGATTGCCAAGCGTGAACGGCTGTTGGTCGTTGCACCTCAGAATGCAGCTTATGATTGTCTCCGCATAATCTGTGACACCAACGATACCTGGGCCCGTGACCACGGCTTCATCTCTTTGGTTGATGACCAGGGACATCGTCGGCTGTTGGACTATCAGTTCAATGGTTGGGGACAGAAGTTCGAAGCGGCCCTCGACAATGCCATCAACCGCCGACTCTACGATGCAGGAGAGCTCGAAGGTGAGTATGTGGACTGTCTGGACTTCGTCCTTGAGGGCGGTTCTATCGAGAGTGACGGTAAAGGGACGATATTCACGACTTCTGGTTGTCTATTGGCTCCCCATCGCAATCAACCGCTGACAAAAAGTGAAATCGAGGCCCGTCTGCTGCACGATCTGGGCGCCGAGCGCGTATTATGGATAGACCACGGAGGATTGACGGGTGACGATACCGACGGACACATCGACACACTGGTACGCATCTGTCCTGACGATACCTTGTTATATATAGGTTGTGATGACCCTGAGGATGAGCAATACGAGGAGCTGAAGCTAATGGAAGAACAGCTGATGACCTTCCGAACCCTCGAAGGACGGCCTTACCGGCTCCTGAAACTGCCGATGCCGCGACCTGTCTATGATGAAGGCGAGCGGTTGCCGGCCACCCATGCCAACTTCCTCGTCATCAACGGTGCCGTGCTCTGTCCCACCTACGGACAGTCCGACATCGACGCTGAGGCCCTGCGTATCATCGGCGAGGCCTTCCCCGATAGGGAGATCATCGGCATCGACTGTCGTCCGGTCATCAGACAGCACGGCAGTCTGCATTGTTGTACCATGCAGTTTCCGGAAGCGAAAATAGTGAATAGTGAAAAGTGAATAGTGATGAAAGAACTGAAGATTGGATTCCTCCAACAGCATAATACGGCTGACACGAAAGATAATATCCTTCGTCTGGCGGAAGGTATCAGCGACCTGGCCAAACGGGGTGCACAACTCATTGTACTCCAGGAGTTACACAACTCGCTGTATTTCTGTCAGACAGAGTCTGTAGACAACTTTGATCTGGCTGAAACCATTCCAGGCCCTTCTACGAAACTTTTCGGTGAACTGGCTCGGCAGTTTGGCGTGGTCATCGTCACCTCACTCTTTGAAAAGCGGGCACCGGGGCTTTACCACAATACCGCTGTCGTCCTGGAGAAAGACGGCAGCATCGCCGGCATCTACCGGAAGATGCACATCCCTGACGATCCGGCATATTACGAGAAGTTTTACTTCACTCCGGGCGATTTGGGTTTCCATCCCATTGAGACCTCCGTCGGAAAACTGGGTGTGCTGGTCTGTTGGGACCAGTGGTATCCTGAGGCAGCCCGTCTGATGGCACTGCAGGGGGCGGAGCTTCTGATTTATCCTACGGCCATCGGTTATGAGTCGAGTGATACGCCTGAGGAACAGGAACGTCAGCGCATGGCCTGGCAGACCGTGCAGCGTGGACATGCCGTTGCCAACGGCCTGCCCGTTGTCACCGTCAACCGTGTAGGCCACGAGCCCGACCCCAGTGGTCAGACCAACGGCATCCAGTTCTGGGGTA
>JAEENF010000205.1 GCA_016283605.1 Prevotella sp. | reverse complement strand
GGGTAAGGGGATGGTGGCTACATATTGATGTTGTGCTGTTGCTTTTTACTGAAAGCTGCTACTAACGACTCATAAATCTACCCTTAATCGTGTATTGGATGATAGTTGCGGATTTTAGGGTTATACGAGAGTGTGAACCCTTTCGTGGCCGGCACATAGCGACAGACGCCCCCCGAACAGTTATAGCCTGCACGTGTCCTTCCGTAGCCCGCCTGCAGACGATGGGCACCAAAATTGCAGGTCACCAGACCCTGGTAGTAGTGGATCTTGGTATCGCCGTTGTTCCACATATCACTCACCGTCAGCATCCAATGGGGCGCCAACGAGAGTTCCAGCAGTCCGAAGGTCCAGTCGCCCTGGTCATCTTTCGTCGCCAGATACTGCAACTCTCCGCGCAGCTTCGTCTTGGGAGCAAGCTGGTAGAGGGCGTCGGCAATGAAGATGTTGGCGTGGATCATCCCACCCTCACCTTCAATGACCGTCTTGTTGTACTGCTGATTCATGTACATCACATTCAACTTGAAGTCTTTGCTCAGCTTACGTGACAACTGTACATCGAGATCCTGATAGTAAGTAGTGCCTTCCCAACGCACATGGGAGAAGTTCAACTTGACATTCATACCATACTTACCACCGAGGGCTGTCTTACGTTTGAAGTTATAGCCTGCCTCAGCCTGCCAGGCCCACTCACCGTCTGCCAACTGTGTCGCATAGGGATAAAGGGCTGCCAAAGCATAAGTCTGGTCTTGTGTGAAGGCAGGCAGATGATTGATGAAGGAAGAGGTGCCCAACTGCATGCGCTTGCTGCGGAATGCCATATTTTCACTCCGCTTCCCCTGCAACAACAGACTCAGCCCTTTCTTCGAATAAGAACCCGAGAACATCACTGCCGTACCTTTGTCGTAACTGAAACCGTTGTCGAAGGAGGGATCCTGCGTCTTCTGCGCATATTCCGCCAACAGGCTCCACGGTCCGCTGTTCAGTGTCACTCTTGCGTCCCAGGCATTCACAAACTCCGGAATATTATACAGGTGGGTGGGATCGGCATAGACATCTTCCTTCTTCTCATATTTATTCACCCACGAGCCTCCCAGCATCAGCTTCGTGTCACCCTCCTGCATGGAATGGATCCACTCGTCTAAATGCAGTTCCACATCAGCACCACTCACCAACGACTTATTCCACGACCAATAGTTGCGCTGCTTACCGCTAAGTGCCTTCATGGTGACACCCTTCATGGGTCTCAGCACCAGACGACCACCCAACAATGAGTTGTCGATACCCAGCGAACGCTCCTCGTATGTGCGAAGGATAAATCCCGAGCCGAACTGCTCATAGAAGGTTCCTGCCGTCAGTTCGGCACAGCCCAGCTGTCCTTTCACCCAGAAGTGAGGCACGCCCCAGCCTTCGAAGTCGTTTTCGAAACCTGGCAGCGGATGTTCCAGATATTCTAACCTGACACCGGCATCCACATAACGGCTCTGCATCATCAGGTCGAGATAGGTGTTCGTCAACAGGTCCTCCGTCTTTTCAGCACCGGTCTTGTCGTCATTCTGCGGCAACAGCATGTCGCTCTGAACGCTTCCGCTCAGCGTTACACCGTTCTGTTCCTGAGCTGATATGCCCAGACCACAGCACAAACCTACTATGACCAACAACAGCCTCACCTTCCCACTTCTCTCACTTTCTCTATCAGTTCTACCTCTGCACCGTCGGTATAGCCCTGATGCTTATAGACGATGTTGCCTTGACCGTCGACAATCAGCACATACGGAATCATCTGGATGCCAAAAGCGCGCTTCAGGTCACTATTCGGATCGAGCAACACCTCATAGTCCCAACCATGATTGTCTACCAGCGGCTTCACCTTATTTATATTCTGGGCTTGGTCGATGCTGACGGCGATGATTTTCACACCCGTCTCCTGCTGCCATTCCTCATAGACCTCACTGATGGCATCCAACTCGCGATTACAGGGCTTGCACCAGGTGGCAAAGAAATCGATGATAAACGGCCGACCTCCGTTAGAAAGCGTATCCGTCGAGACAGCCTTGCCGTTAATATCCTTCAAGGTGACCTTAGGCAGCTGAGCCTGAACGGTCAGCATACACACAAAGCTTATCAGTAATATCAAAAGCCTCTTCATATTTCAATCAGTTGATAATCGTTTTGAGTTGCAAAGATAGCCTTTTTCTGAGAAACCTACAAATTTTATGGGCTTTTTTTTGTGATTTCGGGAAATATCACTACCTTTGCCGCAGAACAAACAATTCTAAACAACATTGATGATGAAAAAGAGACTATTCCTAATGATGGCCGCCATCCTCACCTTTTGCGGCACCGTGACCATACAGGCACAAGTGATGAAATCTGCCGACCTGGAGAAATATGCCAAGCAGAAATACGGCGACAAGTGGCTCGATGCTGCCGCCAACCTCGCCAAAGGACTCACCCTCGACAAGAATGAATCGCTGACCTATCAGCAGATTATCGAAAGTCCGGGGAAGAGCAAGCAACAGCTCTACGTGGCCCTGAACTACTGGGTGACTGCCACCTTTAAGGACAAGCAGGCCATTACGCTCAACGATAAAGAGGCAGGATGTATCATCGTGACGGCCTCTATCGTCGACATCGCCCGTCACACAGGCACCATCAACAAATACTCCGTGAGCATCGCCCCCGTCATCCGTCTCGACATCAAGGACGGAAAGGTGCGTGTCACTTACACCGTACAGACCTACGATGTACTGGCCGACATCTCCGGAGGCTGGCTAAGTCCGTTTGAGGCGGACATGAGCACCTTTGGCGACTCGAAGCGTAAGAAGGACGATAAGACCAACCCCTATCTCTATGACTCCCAATGGGAGATTGCCAAGCACTATCCTTTCGTGGAGAAAGACTCCCAGAAGCGCACCTGTGCCAAGGCCCTCGTAATGACCCACGCCTACTCCAACGCCATCATGGACAAGGTGGAGGAGGCCATCAAGAACGGCATCATCGGCAACGAGGATGACGACTGGTAATCAAAATTATTGTGTGGCTTTTCCTGCCCTCAGATCGCGGATGTACTGACAGAAGCGGTCAATGAGGGAGATTCTCTCCTTGTTTGGTACGTCGATGAGCGAGGCACCGTTGTTGAACTGCATCACAGTTGGCTTCTGCTCATCGAACAAGGGCCAATTTGGCAGGCCGTTTCCGTTAGGATTACCACCCGTCTTGGCGAAGTTCACCCAGTATTGTTGCATCAATTCGCCGACCTTCTTCTCCTGCGGATATTTGTCACCCTTATTGTCGAAGGCTCCCTTCAGATACATGATATCATCAGCGTGAGCAGCACCACGACGGTTGCCCTTGGCATAGACGGTAGTATCTGATTTCTGGGCGAGGTAAGCCACATAAACAGGACTCTTTCCCGTCTTCTTCTGCAGGGTGGCCCAGGCGTATGCAGGCCATCCGAAACTCAAGTCGCGTACCACATCACGAAGGCTGTAAAGACGCTCCTCGTCTGTACGGCCCGGGTAAAGGACCTTCAGACTGTCGCCCCAATGGCCTGGCAACGAACTGAGTTGCTGGTTGTCTTGTACTGAAATAGGTTGACTCATAGAGGGCCTTAAATGTTAAATTTTAAAAGGTTAAAAGTTATGAGTAGACTAAGATTCAGTCGCGCTTTGAAGCGCAGTATTTGCATCGAGTACATGCAA
>JAEENF010000204.1 GCA_016283605.1 Prevotella sp. | reverse complement strand
TGATTCTTATTATGACAGTACAAGAGATTTTTAACACGAAGGCTGTGCAAGAAATAGAAACCGAAATTCTGAACTTGCAATACGAGACAGAAAAAAGGAGATTATTTAGGGATTCCGAAGGATTTGCTATTAAGAGTCTATTGGGAATTAGAAGAAATATTCTTCATGATTATTTTGTCATGGACGAAAATTATAAGCTGTTGTTAAGCGAATTCAATGAAGCCCTGAAACTTCAACTAATTGACATGCGCAATAGAACCATTAAGCTCTACGAATCAGTAAAGGGTAATGACGTTAAGAACGACATGGTTGTGAGGGGGAAATGTTTTCTTGGCTATGAGTACTCTAAAATCCATCCTGTTCAGACCGTCAGAGCCAAAAAGATGTGGGCTATGTTAAATGGAACGATGGATGACTTTATGCCCCTGTACGATGATGGCGCATGCAGTTTCGAGATAGAGACTTGGGGTAATCCTATTCACATCCAGTCTGAAAATGAGATGCTGTATCTGCAGGAAGAATCAGACAACTGGAATGAAGGATTGGATAGAGAATTGACCAAGGACATGCATCTGATACATGCTTTTCATAACCTGTATGAACATTTGGACTTTTCCATTTTTGATTTACTATGGGTGAGAGACTTCAATATCGAACTACATACAGAGATAGACTATCATACATATAAAAGTGATGATTATGGCGACGATTTAGATTGGAGTGAGTGTGACTATTTTGATTGAATGAAATTGTATTATTACAATAAAATACAGATATGAGAAATGGCAAGAAAGAAGAATAAAGTCTCCACGGAAAACTGGAGTTATAAGCATGACTATCCAATTGAAGATGTCTGGAACACAGATAATACGTTGGCACAGTTGATCGTGCCACGCTTACAGGCCTTCAAGGCTCTCGATAAGCACGGTGGCCCTTCTGACTTTAAGGATTTGCGTGGGTGGAACAACGCTATTCAAAAGATGATTGATGCTTTTGAACTAATGAAGTATGCAGGTACTACTAACACAGAGGATGAGGAACGAACTATAGAACAAGGACTTGATTTGTTCCGTAAGTATTTTCGATCTTTATGGGATTGAGTTATGTAGGCAAAGAGTTTCTTGCCCGCATCCTATATGGCAGAGCGCGGCACGCGGCAGCGCGGCAGCGCGGCATTGAGAGTTTTGCATAGTACAGTGTGAGGCATATATATCTATTTTAAATTATTATATATTATAATATATAATAATTCTATATAATATAATAGCTATGGTTGCCGCGGCATCGAGTTATCTAATGCCGCGCTGCCGCAGTGCCGCTCTGCCGCGCACTCGGATGACGGCATGACGGCATTTTTGGGGAGAGAATACTGCAATCTAGATCGAAGAATAGTTTAATCCATGAGATTGCAGTATTCTTGCGTCCCTGCGGTAGCAATCGGCCAAAGGTCGAGCACCCGTCGCTGCTCTTGTTTCGATCGTCCCCCTAACCCCTCCTAACGTCCCATTTTTGGTGTTTGAGGGCATTTTCTAAAGAAAATGTTTGTGAGATTAGGAAAAAATGAGTACCTTTGCAGCCGCAATTTGAAAAAAGTAGCATTGCAGTACCAAAAAAAGGATTACGTTAAAACATGAAATATGCTTTGATCACAGGGGCTTCCAGAGGCATCGGCAAGGCCATTGCCCTGCATCTGGCCGCTAAAGGAACGCCCGTCATCATCAATTACTTGAAGAATGCTGAGGCCGCACAGGCTGTGGCTGACGAGATCACCGCACAAGGGGGAACGGCAGAGCTGCTGCCCTTCGACACCTCGAAACCGCAGGAGACAGAGGCCGCCCTGGACCGTTGGGAGGATGCCCATCCTGACGACTATATCGGCGTGCTGGTGAACAATGCCGGCATCCGTCGCGACAACGTGATGTTCATGATGTCGGACGAAGAATGGCACAGTGTGATGGACACCACGATGAACGGCTTCTTCTACATCACCCGTAGGTTGCTGAAGCACATGATGCCCCGTAAGCGCACAGGTCGTATCGTGAACGTGGCCTCGCTCTCAGGGGTGAAGGGTCTGCCGGGACAGGCCAACTACAGCGCTGCAAAGGCCGCACTCATCGGTGCCACAAAGGCATTGGCACAGGAGGTGGCACCACGCGACGTGACGGTGAACGCCATCGCACCGGGATTCATCGAGACCGACATGACGAAGGACCTGCCGCAGGACGAGCTGAAGAAGCTGGTGCCCGCAGGACGCTTCGGCAAACCTGAGGAGGTGGCAGCGCTCGTGGGCTTCCTCGTGAGCGACGAGGCGGCATACATCACGGGCGAAGTGATCAACATTAATGGAGGCTTATACACATGAGAAGAGTTGTAATAACAGGAATGGGAATATGGTCGTGTCTGGGTACGGATCTGGCGACCGTGAAAGAGTCATTGTATCAAGGGAAATCAGGTATCGGACTGGATAAAGACCGACTGACCTACGGTTACCGCTCAGGACTGACGGGTATCGTGGAGACACCGGTGATCACCAAACAGATGCTGGACCGTCATACGCGTGCCGGCATGAGCGAAGAAGCACAGTACGCCTACATGGCCTCGCGACAGGCTTTCGAACAGGCACAGATCACGGATGAATACCTCAGACAGAACGAGGTGGGATGTATCTTCGGCAACGACTCGTCGGCCAAGCCCGTCATCGAGTCGTCGAAGATCATGGACGAGAAGCACGACTCGGCGATGCTGGGCTACGGCCTCATCTTCCAGTCGATGAACTCGACGGTGAATATGAACATGAGTACCATCTTCCATCTCCGTGGCGTGAACTTCACCATCAGTGCCGCCTGTGCGAGTGGTAGTCACTCGATAGGACTGGGCTATATGCTCATCCGTCAGGGACTGCAGGATATGGTGCTCTGCGGCGGCGCCCAGGAGACGAACTACTACTCGATGGCCTCGTTCGACGCGCTCAACGCCTTCTCGGTAAGGATGGACGAACCCACGAAGGCCAGCAGACCTTTCGATAAGGACCGCGACGGACTGATTCCCAGTGGTGGCGCTGCAGCGCTCGTGCTAGAGGACTACGACCACGCCATCGCCCGTGGAGCCACGATACTCGCGGAGGTGGTGGGCTATGGTTTCTCGAGCAACGGTGGTGGCATCTCGGAACCCAGCGACAACGGTAGTGTGATTGCGATGACACGGGCCATCAAGGATGCTGGTGTGGAACTCGACGACATCGACTATATTAACGCCCACGCCACCTCGACACCGCAGGGTGACATGTATGAGGCGATGGCGCTGGGCAGGATGTTTGCAGGACAGCGCGCACTGATCAGCTCGACCAAGTCGATGACGGGTCATGAGTGCTGGATGGCAGGCGCCTCGGAGATCGTGTACAGCATCCTGATGATGCAGAACAACTTCGTGGCACCGAACATCAACTTCGAGAATCCCGATGAGTATTCGGAGAAGCTGAACCTGACGGCGAAGACCGTTGACATGGAGGTGAACACCGTGCTGAGCAACAGCTTCGGCTTCGGTGGCACGAACTCGGCACTGGTCATAAAAAAAGTAAAATAATAAATTCAGATGCTTATGAAAAAGTTAATGATGATGACGCTACTCCTGATGATGATGGCAGTAACAGCGAATGCCAAGTCGGCTGTTGCCGTGAAGAGTGGCGATGTGAACGTATTCGTACAGAGTGGCAAGACAGCCACGCTGAAGCTGGATTTCTCAAAGGCTAAGATTGCGAATCTCAGCAAAAATGAGCTGACTGACAAACTGATGCGGACTCATCTGGAAGAGACAGACCCCGTGACAGCCGAGAATTGGGAGTCGAAGCATGTGCCGGAATGCCGGGCGTTCTTCATTGAGCGTTGGAACGAGGGCAAGAACTGTTTAAAGATGGTGGACGGCACTAGTGGTGACTACCAAGTCATCGTGAATATCGATTATATCGACTTTGGTAGTGGTAGCGCAGCAGTATGGGGCTTCGGCAAGAAGGCTGGTGGTGCTATCATACGTGGTACACTTGATGTCAAGGATGCTTCTGGCAAGACTATTTGCACACTCGACATCAATGACCTCCGTGGAATGTCACAGCGGACTATGGACATGAAACTCCCCACCTTTGGTCGTCGTATGGCACTTCTCTTTAAAACGGTGGCCAAAGAAGTTTTAGATTTTGTAAAAGCAGAGACAAAGTGATACTGGCACCAGCCTTACAGAAGGCGTATACTGAAGAACATCTGACAGCCAGAGAAGCACAGCGGCTGGCGGAGTTCATTGCCTGGGGACCCGTGGTGTTCCAGGCGTCGAGACTGATGGTGAAATGGGGCATCCTCGACCTGTTGAGGGATGCTGACAAGGGATTGACACGACAGGAGATTGTGGCTCAGACGGGTCTGTCGGACTATGCCGTGAAGTGTCTCCTGGAAGCCTCGCTCTGTATCGGAACGATATTGGTAGACCCAGAGACGGACCGTTTCTCGCTGTCGAAGACAGGCTGGTTTCTGTTGAACGACCCCGCCACGAGGGTGAATATCGACTTCAACCACGATGTGAACTACGAAGGTTGGTTCCATCTGGAGGAGTCGTTGAAGAACGGCAAACCTGAAGGACTGCGACATTTCGGAGACTGGCCTACGGTGTATGAAGGCCTCTCCAGTCTGCCCCCGCAGGTGCAGAAGAGCTGGTTCGGCTTTGATCATTTCTATAGTGACTCATCGTTTCCTGAGGCCCTGAAGATCATCTTTGATGAACGTCATGTGAAGTCACTCTACGATGTGGGTGGCAATACGGGAAAGTGGGCGCTGCAGTGTGTCGGCTACGATCCTGAGGTGGAGGTGACCATCCTCGACCTGCCGCAGCAGATCGGCATGATGCAGGAGAATGTCAAGGGCAAGCCTGGGGCTGAGCGAATCGGTGGTTATGGCATTAACCTGCTGGATGAGACGGCGATGTTTCCTCAACGCGAGGGTGGACTTGACGCCATCTGGATGAGTCAGTTCCTGGACTGTTTCTCGATGGAACAGATCGTGGGTATCTTGAAGCGGGCAAAGGCCGCCATGACCCCAGAGACAAGGATCTACATCATGGAGACACTCTGGGACCGTCAGCGCTTCGAGCCTGCAGCCTTCTGTCTGACGATGACCAGTCTCTATTTCACCGCCATCGCCAACGGCAACTCGAAGATGTACAACACCGAGGATATGACACAGTGTATCCATGAGTCAGGACTGGAGATCGAGCAGATCTACGACCACCTGGGTCAGGGACACAGTATAATTGTAGTGAAAAGTGAATAGTGAAAAGTGAATAGTGAATAGTGAAAAGTGAAGAGTGAAGAATTTGCTGCCGCTGCAGACGATTAGACAAATAGACAATTAAATAATAAACAATAAAATGGAAAGAAAAGAAATTGAAGAGAAGGTGAGGGCGTTCCTCATCGATGACCTCGAGATTGACGAGGAGAAGATTTTTGACGATGCGAAACTGAAGGACGATATGGGCATTGACAGCCTGGACTTCGTAGACATCGTAGTGATTGTAGAGAAGAACTTCGGCTTTAAGATCAAGCCCGAGGAGATGCAGGGCGTCACGACGCTGAGCCAGTTCTGTGACTATATCGAGGGGAAAGTGAATAGTTAATAGTGAATAGTGAGTGCTGAGAAACAGTGGGACGGCACGACCTATGGTAACGGGCTGATGCACCGTTGGCTGATAGGACTGTTGCGAAGAATAGATGTCAGATTCATCTATGTCTTCGCATACGTGTTTGTTGTGCCACCCTGTCTGCTCCGGCCTGGATACAAGTTTATCTACCGCTATTTCCGTGAACGGTTCGGACTGTCTCCCCTCGTTGCATTCTGGAAGACCTATCTGCAGCATGGGATGTTTGCGCAGGCCATCATCGACAAGTTTGCGATGTATGCCGGCAAGACGTTCGACATCGACATCGAAGGCTATGAGCACTTCCAGACCTTGGCGACGAAACCTGAGGGATTTGTGCAGCTGAGTTCGCATGTGGGCAACTATGAGATTGCGGGCTACTCGCTGGTGGCGAAGGACAAGAAGTTTAATGCCCTCGTCTTCTTCGGCGAAAAGGCCTCAGTGATGGAGAATCGGATGAAGATGTTTGAACATACGAACATCCGGATGATCCCCATCCGTGAGGATATGAGTCACCTCTTCGAACTCGATAGTGCGCTGAGCAACGGTCAGATCGTCAGTATCCCTGGTGACAGAATCTGGGGGTCGTCGAAAGCGGTTACGGTGAAGTTGCTGGGCCATGAGGCGCGGCTGCCGATGGGACCGTTTAAAGTTATCGCTACACGAGGACTGGAGGCCATCGTGGTACATGTGGTGAAGGTGGCTACACGGAGATACAAGATCTTCGTCACCCCACTGAGCTACGACAAAGATGCACCCCGCAATACGCAGGTAGAACAGCTGTCGACGCAGTATGCCGCAGAAGTGGAGCGTATCGTCAGATACTATCCGACACAATGGTATAACTATTTCCCATTTTGGGGAAAATGAAAAGTGAATAGTGAATAGTGAAGAGTGATTTCAAACAGCCAACAGAAGCATTCCTGAGGGGGATTGACATCCACACGCTACTGCCACAGCAGGAGCCCTTTGTCATGGTGGGCTGTCTGATACAGATCGATGAGAAGAGTTTCGCTACAGAAACCCTGGTCAAGGCGGAGAACATCTTCGTGGACGAAGGTTATCTGAGTGCCTCGGGACTGATAGAGAATATCGCACAGACCTGTGCGGCGAGGATAGGATTCGTGAACAAGTATATCCTGCAGAAGGGTATTCAGATCGGATTTATCGGTGCCGTGAGGAACCTGGAGATCCTGTCGCTGCCGCAAGTGGGACAGACCATCACGACGAAGGTGGAAGTGGTGGAAGAGGTCTTTGGTATGACGCTGGCAAAAGCCACGGTGACCTGTGAGGGTGAGACGCTGGTAACAACGGAAATGAAAATCGCATTGAAATGATGGAATTGAAGGCTTCGAAGGAGATAGAGATACGATTCAGTGAAGTGGATATGATGCAGGTGGTGTGGCACGGCGCCTACGCCCTGTATTTTGAGGATGCCCGTGAGGCCTTCGGGGCGAAGTACGGCCTGAGCTACATGGGTTATTTGGATCACGGCTATTTCGCACCTATCGTCGAACAGACCATCCACTATAAAAAGCCTATCCGTTATGGTATGAAACCCAGGATAGACATCATCTACCGACCTACGGAGGCCGCGAAGATCGTGTTTGACTACGAGATCTACGACACGGAAGATGAGAGCCTGATCGCTACAGGCCATTCCGTACAGGTGTTTATGGATATGAAGTATAACCTCGTGTGGGAGAATCCGGAGTTCTATCTGGAATGGAAGCGCAAATATGATATATAAGATTACAGATAATATCTTGTCGCCGCTTGGTGAGACTACAGCCCAGAACTATGAGGCTGTGAAGGCTGGCCGTAGCGTCAATCTCACAAAAGGGACCGTCCCTATTGTGAGAAGCGAGGGTCTTACCCGATTCGAGGCGATGGCGGTGAAGTCAGCAAAGTGTGCGATACAGGAGGCGGGTATTGATCCTGGCAAAGACAATGTCGTGCTGATCCTGAGTACCACGAAGGCGAACATTGAGGTGTTGTCACAGGGTAACGAGGATCCTGGACCTGCACATGCTGCGAAGAGCATAGCAGAGGAGCTGGGTGTCGTTACGGAACCGATAGTGGTCTGTAATGCCTGTATCTCTGGTGTTGCGGCCATCATCCTGGCACAGCGGTTGTTGGAACATAGGGACTATGACTATGCTATCGTCTGTGGCGCAGACGTGCTGAGTGAGTTTACCGTCTCTGGGTTCCAGTCGTTGAAAGCTGTTTCCGAAGAACCCTGCAGGCCTTTCGATATGGAACGTCTGGGACTGAACCTGGGTGAGGCTGCAGCAACGATGATTTTGACGGTTGACAGTGGACAGTGGGCGATTGAAGCAGGTGCGATCAGGAATGACGCCTTTCATATCAGTTCGCCCTCGAAGGATGGTGAAGGTGCACGATTGGCTCTCGAAGCTATCGGTGCCGAAGCGGTAAAGGACAGTCTGGCGCAGATCAATGCCCACGGTACAGCCACGATGTTTAACGATCAGATGGAGTCGGTGGCCATAGAACGGGCTGGATTGAATACGGTTCCTGTGAACTCGTTGAAAGGCTATTTCGGACATACGTTGGGTGCTGCCGGTATCCTGGAGACCATCATCACGATGGCTGCACTCGATGACCATACGGTATTGGGAACGAAAGGTTTTGAGGAACGGGGAGTTTCTGGGAAGATCCTCCTGTCATCGGAAAATCAAACTACCGATAAAGATCGTTTCGTAAAGATGATCTCCGGCTTCGGAGGTGGTAATGCGGCGATCATGGCTTCCAAAATTAGGAATGAGGAATTAGGAATGAGGAATTGTGATTACCCTGCTGATGGGAACTTTTCACTCTTCACTCCTCTCTCTTCGCTGAAGATTACCTCTGAGAGTGTGACGATAGACGGAAAGCCCTTGGAACTTCAAGAAAAAGGAGGGGCGCTGCTGACGGAGGTCTACAAACGGTATATCGGCGACTATCCCAAATACTATAAGATGGACGTGCTCTGCAGGCTGGGTTTTGTAGCCAGTGAACTGCTCCTGAGGAGGTGTGATGAGCGGGAGGATGAGACGGCTATTATTCTCTTCAACCACTCTTCGTCGATTCAGGCCGACAAGAACTATCAGACCTCTATCGCTGATCCGGACAACTACTTCCCCAGTCCTTCGGCTTTTGTCTATACGTTGCCGAATATTGTGACAGGCGAGATAGCGATCCGACATCATATTCAGGGCGAGACTTCGTTCTATATCCTGCAAGAAAAAGACGAGCAGATGATGGAAAAGATGATCGAGGCCTCGTTTGCTGACCCTGGGACAAGACGGATACTCTGTGGCTGGATTGACGCTGAGGATGACGATCATTTTGAAGCAGAATTGAAGACTATAGAAATTTAGACTATAGATTATAGATATTTAATTTGGACAGATAAAAAGACTGATTATATGGAAGAATTGATTATTGAACTAAAAAAGAAGATTATCGAGGCGTTGAACCTCGAGGAGATGACACCCGAGGAAATAGAAGACGATGCTCCCTTGTTTGGAGAGGGATTAGGTCTTGACTCCATCGATGCACTGGAACTCATTGTGCTTCTGGAGAAGAACTATGGCATCAAACTCGCCAACCCCGCTGAGGGAAAGGCCATCTTCAAGAGTGTGGCTACGATAGCTGATTACGTGAGCAAGAATCGTAAGAAGTGAGGAATGTAGTTATTACAGGTGAGGGTATCGTCTCTGCCATCGGCTGCGACAAGGCTTCGGTGCTGAAGTCGTTGCAGGAGGGCAGAACGGGTATCGGAGAGATGAAGCATCTGCGTTCATCGCATCACGAATTGCCTGTTGGCGAGGTAGACCTCTCAAATGACGAGATGCGCCAGATGCTGGGCATCGGTCCAGAGGTGCTTATGAGTCGTTCATCGCTGATGGGACTGATAGCCATACGGCAGGCGATAGAGGATAGTGGACAGTCTGCTCCCGCTATGCCTAAGTCAGAAAAGGTGATCTTGGTGTCAGGAACGACGGTGGGAGGCATGGATCTGACAGAGGAATACTTCGACAGTTTTGAGGAGAGTGACGACCATCTGGACTGTCTGCGGATACACGACTGTGGTAGTAATACCAAACAGATGGCAGAGATGATGGGTTTTGCGGACTGTGCAACTCTCTCTACGGCCTGTAGCTCTGCTGCCAACGCCCTGATATTGGGTGCAAATCTCATAAAGACAGGACAGGCAGACGTGGTGGTAGCAGGAGGTACGGAGGCACTGACACGGTTCCATCTGAACGGTTTCCACGCGCTGATGATCCTCGATGAGCAACGCTGCAGGCCTTTCGACGAAGGACGTGCAGGACTGAACCTGGGTGAGGGCGCTGCCTTCGTGGTGATGGAATCGGAAGAGCACGCCCGTCAGCGGGGTGCAGAGATCCATGCCTGGCTCTCGGGCTATGGCAATGCCTGTGACGCTTTCCACCAGACGGCTTCTTCAGAAAACGGTGAGGGCGCTTACCTAGCCATGAAGGAAGCACTGGAGATGGCACAACTGTCACCCTCACAGATAGACTATGTGAATGCCCACGGAACGGGAACACCTAATAACGATGCGAGTGAGAGTGCTGCCTTGAAACGTATTTTCGAAGACAGGATGCCTAGGGTATCGAGTACGAAGTCGTTTACAGGTCATACTACCAGTGCCTCAGGAAGTATTGAGTCCGTGATCTGTCTGTTGGCGATGCAGCACCATTTCGTGCCGGCAAATCTGGGCTGGCAGCATCAGATGGCTGAAGGTATTACACCTACGATGGGAGAGACGAACTGCAAGGTGGAGCATGTCATGTGTAATTCCTTCGGCTTCGGAGGAAATGATTCCTCTCTGGTCTTTTCGACGAGTAAGGATACCCCTGCCACAGATTCTGCCTCAGATATTTCTCACTTCCCGATCAAAGAACTCTCTCGTGTGGAGATTACCTCCGAAGACCAACTCTCCGAGATCCGTGAGTTCGTCAAGCCGTTGGAGGCACGACGCATGGGTAAGATCATGAAGAGTTCGTTGCTCTCCTCTTTGAAGGCTTTGAAGCAGGCGGGTATAGAGACTCCTGATGCTATCATCACGGCGACATCGCTGGGATGCCTGGAGTTCAGCGAAAACCTGCTCCGACAACTCTCGGAAAATGGTGAGCAGATGTTGTCGCCTACCTGGTTTATGCAGAGTACGCACAACACGATCGGCAGCAATATCGCCATCCGCACCCATTGTCACGGTTATAATGCGACCTATACTCAAGAGAAGAAATCGTTGGAGTGGGCCCTGCGTGATGCACAGATATTGCTGGCAACAGGAAAAGCCAAGACGGTGCTCGTAGGACTGCACGAAGAACTGACTCCTTTCTGGAATTCGCTCCTGAGCAGGGTAATCAAACCTCTCAATTCTCAGTTCTCAGTTCTCAGTTCTCCTGCGGATTATAATATTCACTCAATAGCAATGGTACTGACATGTGGAAAATAATACCTTATGCCATATTACAGAGCGTTCTGCTCTGTGGAGGACAGGTGTTCCTGAAGCTGGCCCTGATGCGACTGCCCGCCTTCGGATGGAACAGGGAGTTCTGGGGTAGTCTGCTGACGAACTGGCAGTTTGCGGCCTGTGGACTCTTCTTTGCGCTGGCTTCGTTGTTGTGGATGTATATCGTGAAGTACTTCCCTTTCAGTATGGCCTATCCGATGGTCAGTCTGAGTTATGTGTTCGGAATGCTGGCTGCGATCCTCTTCTTCCACGAGGAGGTGTCGATGATCAAGTGGATGGGCGTGGCCTGTATCGTCGTAGGTTGTTTTTTAATTGCAAAATGATGAAGAGAATATACGTTATCCTCGTGTTTTGTATGGCGCTGTTGCCGATGTTTGGACAGACACGTATTAACACGGATGAGATCAAGCAGAAGATTAATCAGACGGCATCGGGAATCAAGACGATGCAGTGTGACTTTGTGCAGACGAAACATCTGAAGATGTTGAATGACAAGTTGGTGTCGAAGGGTAAGATGTACTATCAGAAGAGCGACAAACTGCGTTGGGAGTACGTGAGTCCTTATGCTTATACGTTTATCCTGAACGCTGATAAGGTGCTGTTGAAGAACCAAAAGCGGAATGACGTCATCGACGTGAATCAGAACAAGGTGTTCAAGGAGATTGCACGTATCATGATGAACAGTGTAGTGGGTAACTGTCTTACGGATGATAAGAGCTTTAAGACGTCGTTTACAACGACCTCCACAGAATGGATTGCGACACTGATTCCCCAGCGTAAAGACATGAAAGGGATGTTTCAGAAGATCATTCTCCACTTCAGCAAACAAAAGGGGGTGGTAACCCAAGTGGAACTGATGGAGAAAAACGGTGATAAGACACTTATAGAACTCAAGAATACGAAACAGAATGAGACGCTTGATGCGAAGCTGTTTGCTGTTCATTAGTCTGCTGTTGTCTGTCTTGACCAGTAGGCTATATGCCCAGACCACTTTCCCTGCTGACGGGGAGAGCATCCGTTTTACGGCTTATATCGAGATGGAGAAAGGTTATGTGAGTGGCATCTGCATTCTGCATCGTGATGGCGACACTGTTCATGGGTCTCTGTTTAATGAGTTCGGCATTACAGCTCTCGACTTTACCTACCGTCTGGAGAGAAAGAAGGTGAAACTGCATACGGTGATGCCGATGATGAACAAGTGGTATATCCGGAAGGTTCTGAAGAAGGATCTGCGACAGCTGATGACAGGACTTCAGAACGGAGAGACCACCTGGAAGGATGAACGTTACCACATAGAATATCAACTAACGCCCCTATTATGACACTGAAAGACAGCTTATATCATATTACCCAAAAGACAGAACAACGCTACGAGGTGCTGTTGGATGAAAAGCACTTCATCTATCAGGCCCATTTCCCTGGGGAACCTGTGACGCCAGGTGTGTGTATCATCCAGATCGCTAAAGAGCTGTTGGAAGACCATCTGCAGCATGACTTTGTGATCAGACAGGTGAAGAACGTGAAGTTCCTGTCGGTGATATCCCCCATCAAGACTCCTCGTGTGACCTATACCTTCGATAAACTCTCAGTTGCGGAAGAGACGGGCGAATGTAAGGCGCAGATTATGGTAACGGCGGAGGAAGAGGTGCTGGCAAAGTTGTCGATGACTGTAGAAAGAAGACTGTAGACTATAGATTATAGTGAATCAAGATATTCAGAGGTGAACGAGAAAGAGAAACAGAAGACGTTGCTGCACGACAGAGGAATATGTGTCGTCATTCCCACATACAATAATGCGGGGACGATAGAGGCTGTGGTGAGAGGTGCGTTGGATGAATGTCGGGATGTCATCGTGGTGAACGATGGCTCGACGGATGATACTCGTTCTATCCTAAAAGCTATCGAAGGCATCACTTTGGTAGATTCTACGCGGAACGGAGGCAAGGGCTGTGCGTTGAAACATGGGTTTGAGAAAGCCCTTGAGATGGGCTACTCGTATGCGATCACTCTTGATGGCGACGGCCAGCATTACCCTGAGGATATCCGGAAGTTCCTGCAGGGGAATCTGGACCATCCGGGTGCGCTGATTATCGGTAATCGTAACCTGGAAGGTGTGCAGCGCAGCAAAGGCAGCAGCTTTGCCAATCGGTTCTCTAATTTCTGGTTTTATATCCAGACGGGCAGGAACCTGAAAGATACACAGACCGGTTATCGGTTGTATCCTCTGAAGAAGCTGCGGGGTCTTCGACTGCTTACCTCGCGTTATGAGGCAGAACTGGAGCTGTTGGTATTTGCTTCGTGGCACGGTGTGGAGATTGTTCCTATACCCATTGATGTCTACTATCCGCCACAAGAGCAGCGGGTGAGTCATTTCCGCCCAGGCAAGGACTTCACGAGAATCAGTATTCTTAACACGATACTGTGTTTCCTGGCTGTGGTTTATGGCTTGCCGTTGAGGATAGCACGGTGGCTGATGAAATATATCCGTACTTATTATGCGCTGCTCTTCTTTATTGTCTTCTCGCTACTGATTATTACTCCCGCAGTATGGGTGTATGTGAAGTGGAAGAAACTGAGAGGAAAATGGACTGTGGACTGTGGAAAGAGAATACATACCATCATTTGGAAAGCGTCGAGGTTCGTGATGATCAAACACGGCATCCCAGGAACTTCGTTTACCTATCGCGTAGCTGATGGCGTGGATTTTGATACGCCACATGTGGTCATTTGTAACCATCAGTCACATCTCGATTTGGTTTGTCAACTGATCTTCTCACCGAAGATGATTTTTCTGACCAACGACTGGGTGTGGAACAATCCTTTTTATGGTTTCATGATCCGGCATGCGGAGTATTATCCTGTGGCAGAAGGCATCGATGCGTTGTTGCCGAAACTGAGATCACTGGTGGAACGTGGGTATAGTATTGCCGTCTTCCCAGAGGGTACGCGTTCTAAGGATTGCAGGATTGGACGATTCCATCAGGGGGCTTTTTATCTGTCGGAACAGTTGGGTGTCGACATTCTTCCTATGTGCCTCTACGGCCCAGGAAAGGTACTGCCCAAGAAGACGTATACCCTCCGAAAGAGTCCAATTTATATTCAGGTAGATTCTCCCGTTACACAGGCAGAGTTACGGGCGATGGGTGATACTAAGGCGCAGGCTTCGGCGATGCGTAAGCGGTATCAGGAAGTATATAGTCAAATCACAAATCGTATTGAGCAGGATGTCTAAGGTGGTGATTATAGGTAGTGGGCTCGGTGGTCTCTCCTGCGGAGTGACCCTGGCAAAGAACGGTTACGAGGTAACGGTTCTGGAACAGGGCGCCCAGATTGGTGGTTGTCTGCAGTGCTTCTCACGAAATGGGGCACGCTTTGAAACAGGTATGCATTTCGTAGGCAGTGCCTCTGAGGGTCAGACGCTGGATCGTCTGATGCACTATCTGGAGATCAGGGATCACGTCCGATTGTCGCAGCTTGATCCTGAAGGTTATGAGGTTATCGCACTGAATGGCAAACAGTATCGTTATGTCAATGGCCGTGAGGGCTTTATTGACCAGATGGCCACATATTTCCCTCATCAGCGTGATAATCTAGTCCGGTATTTCGACTTGATAGAGAAGGTGGCTGGCGCTTCTTCACTCCACTCCCTGAAATATGCGGAGAGTGATATCGCCGTAAACACTGAATATCAGTTGCGGAGCATCAACAACGTTCTCGATGAGGTGATTACCGATCCAGAACTGGCGAAGGTGCTGGTGGGTAATCTGCCGCTCTATGCCGCAGAGAAAGACAAGACGCCTTTCTCTACGCATGCCTTTATCATGGACTTCTACAACCAGAGTGCCTATCGGTTTGTGGGAGGTAGTGATACTGTGGCAGAGGCTTTGACGCATACCATCCAGCGTTATGGCGGCCGTGTGCTGGTACGCCATCAGGTAAAGGCCATCGTCTGTGATGATACCCATGCCATCGGCGTCGAGACGACTGATGGCGAATTCTTTCCTGCAGATGTGGTCATCTCAGGGACACACCCCATGAGAACGCTGGAGATGATAGACTCCAAGATGATCCGTCCAGCATTCCGCAATCGTGTTAATGCCATTCCGCAGACGGTAGGCGGTTTCTCTGTCTATATGGAGTTTAAGGAGAATATGGTACCATATATGAATTATAACTTCTACGGTTATAATGGCAACACCCCTTGGAATTGTGAGATTTATGATGAGACCACATGGCCCAAGGGCTATCTGTATATGCATTTCTGTCAGGAGGAGCAACCGAAATATGCTAAGACGGGCGTGATACTGAGCTATATGCAGATGAAGGATGTAGAAAAGTGGAAAGGTACGCATGTGGGCAGAAGAGGCGAAGATTATGAAGCCTTTAAGATGGCGAAGGCCGATCTGCTCTTAGAGACTCTGGAGAAACAGATGCCAGGTATCCGTAACAGCATAAAAAGATTCTATACCTCTACGCCGTTGACTTATCTGGACTATACAGGAACGGAAGGAGGTTCGATGTATGGCATCGCAAAGGATGTCAGAATGGGTGCTGCCTGTCGTGTGCCGCACAGGACAAAGATACCCAATGTCTTCCAGACTGGGCAGAATATCAATTCGCATGGTATGCTGGGTGTCCTTGTGGGGACCATTGTCACATGTAGTGAGTTATTAACCGCAGAGCGAATCTATCGTGGGATCATGAATAGTGGAGGATGAATCAGAAGGTAGTGATTATAGGTGCAGGACTAGGTGGCTTGTTTACGGGAGCTATTCTGGCGAAAGAGGGCCTTCAGGTGACGGTTCTGGAGAAGAACGCCACAATAGGAGGTGGACTTCAGACCTTCAAGCGCTTTGGAGAGGTCTTCGATACAGGTATGCACGTCATTGGTGGTATGCAGCCGGGAGGAAATATCTGGAGGATATGTCGCTATCTGGGTATCGTCGATAAGATCCGGATCAAAGATGTCGATGCTGACTGTACAGACCGTCTTTACTTCGCTGAAGATCAATCTTTCTATACCATCGCGAAAGGTGAAGAGGGATTTGTGGCCTCGTTGGCTGGATATTTCCCACAAGAACGGGAAAACCTGCAATGTTATGTCCGTGCTGTGCTGACGATGACGGATAGTGTAGACCTCTTTAACCTTCGTCCTTCTAACGGCACGTTGAGTCTGTTTGCCAATTCCGAGGAGTTCCTGATGTCAGCAGATGATTTCATCGCCCACTATGTAAGGGATGAACGCCTGCGCAGTATTCTTGCCTATATGAATCCACTTTATGGTGGACGTGCCCATCAGACACCGGCCTATATACATGCCATCATCAGTACTTTGTATATCCATGGGGCAAGTCGTTTTGTAGGAGGCAGCTCTCATTTCGCGGATCTTTTGGTGCAGGTTATTACTGATCATGGAGGAGAGGTTATCGCGAATGATGGAGTGCAGTGGATAGAGGTCAATGATAGGAAGGTAGATTTCGTCAGAACACGTAGTGGAAAGGTGTGGCAAGCGGATTATTATATATCAGACATCCATCCCTGCAGCATGTTCTCGCTGATGGATGAAAAGGCCTTGCCGAAGTCTTACCGTCAACGGTTACAGTCTATTCCGAATGCACACTCCGCCTTCTCATTGTATATCCAGCTGAAGAAGGATTCGTTTGAATATATCAATCACTCGGAATACTATATGACACGCTATGCCGATGTGTGGCATTTTGATGATCCTGAGAAAGCATGGCCGTTGGGGTTCCTCTTCATGACACCTCCAGAGGAGAATCAAGGTCGTTACACCAGGAAAGCCCTTGTGACGGCACCGATGTCCTTTGATATGGTGAAGAGGTGGGAGAACACAACAGTGGGGCATCGGGGAGAAGACTATCTGCAGTGGAAAGCCGAAAAAGCTGAAGCCCTGCTGACACTCATCGAAGAGATGCATCCAGGCTTCAGGTCATGTATTGAGAATATGAACACGGCATCGCCTCTCACCATCCGAGACTTCTACGCTGTCAAAGAGGGTAGTATCTGCGGCTTCAGCAAAGACTGTAATAACATCGCCTTGTCGCAGGTGCCTGTGGTGACGAAGATCAGCAATCTCCTGCTCACGGGACAGAACAATAACCTACATGGCTTCTGTGGTGTGCCGTTGACGGCCATCAACACCTGTGAGGCGATTTTGGGTACAAACGCAATTATTAATAAATTATGAGAATACTGTTGCTACTCATCATACTCCACTTTTCACTTTTCACGGCTTCGGCACAAGTGAATATCTGGGAGGGCACATCCTGTAAGGAGAAGGTAATGCTGACGCCGTATCTCGCACAGGATAGTGGTAATCTAGCGATTATCGTCTGTCCTGGGGGTAGCTATTTCTGGCATGACACGAAGACAGAGGGCGATGGTGTGGCAAGGTGGTTGCAACAGCAAGGTATCTCAGCGTTTGTGCTCGACTATCGTACGGCAGATGTACCTGCTTTTATTTTCCACTACCGCAAGGTTTTCAGAGGTAACAGATACCCGGATGCTCAAGATGATATGTTGCAGGCCATCCGTTATGTGAAGAATCATGCATTGGAATATGGTGTCGATGCTGATAAGATAGGTGTCATGGGTTTCTCGGCAGGAGGTCATCTGGCCATGTCGGCTGCGGAGTTCTTTAGTACAGAAGACCGTCCTCGTTTTGTTGTGCCAGTATATCCTGTAGTGACGATGATGGAGGATTGTGTTCATAAACGGTCGCGCAGAGGACTACTGGGTGATTCGCGTACAGGTAATAAGGTGCTGAGGGAACAGTTGTCTTTGGAGCGTCATGTACCTGCAGATTGTCCACCAGTGTTCCTCGTCAACTGTATTGATGATCCTATCGTAGACTATCGCAATGCGGTCTTATTGGATTCTGCTTTGACGGCGATGAATGTTCCGCATCTGTATTTTCAGTATCAGACCGGTGGCCATGGATTTGGTGTCAGCGAAGATAAAGGCTCCGAAGAGTGCAGACAGTGGAAGGAGAAGTTTTTGGAATGGTTACATACATTATTATAAATAAGAGGAAATGAAAACAGATCCAAGGTTTGACGATATACGTCCGTATGACGAAGAGGAGATTCCTGCAGCTATGCAGCGTATAGCCCATAGCGACGTATTTCCGTTGTTGGCATCATTTGTCTATCCGGGACAACCACTTGAAGAAATACGTCAGAGGGTTGCCTCGTTTACTACTGTTAAGGAGTTCCAGCACGATACGATGCGTCGTGTAAACGAGCAGGTCATCGCTCGTAGCATTACTTCGTTTTCGTGTTCAGGACTGGATCATCTGGACCGAAACAAACAATATCTTTTTGTATCTAACCATCGTGACATCATGCTTGATGCCTGTCTGCTGCAGTATCATTTCGTGGTAAACGGCTTTGAGACGACAGAGATTACCTTTGGCGCTAATTTGATGATGAATCCTGTCGTCATCGATGTGGGCAAGAGTAACAAGATGTTCAAAGTAGAGCGGCCCGGTGGTGACATCAAGGCTTTTTACCGTAGCTCGATGCATCTATCGGAGTATATCCGCTATGTCATCAAGGAGAAGAAACAGTCAGTATGGATTGCCCAACGTAACGGAAGGACTAAGAACGGTATCGACGCTACAGATCAGGGCGTCATCAAGATGTTCTGTATGAGTGAGTCGAAAGATAAGATTAAAGCTTTGGCAGATTTGAATATCGTACCGGTATCCATCTCCTATGAGTGGGAATCGTGTGATATCTTAAAGGCGCTGGAACTATATCAGTCGCAATATGCCCGTTACATCAAGAAACCTGGTGAGGATCTGAACAGTATCCTTACAGGTATCCTGCAACCAAAGGGAAAGGTACATATTGAACTCTGTGAACCAATCTCCGTTGCCGAACTTACGGCATTCGAGAATATGACGAACAACGAGTATCACAAGGCTGTGGCACAACTGATAGACCAACGGATCAATACTGCTTACAGACTCTATCCCAACAACTATATCGCCCATGACTTGCTATACGGTAATACGAAGTACCGCAGTATGTACACTGATGAGCAGTATCAAACTTTTACAACCTACCTGGCGAAGTTGGATAAGTATGACGAAACCTGTGATCTGGAACGTCTGAGGGAGATATTCATTGGTATTTATTCGAATCCCGTAGATCAGAAAAAGAGATAGGAAACAAGAATATGGCAGATCTGATTGTCAGAATATACGAAGCCCTAGGAAGGAACAGAAGATGGACGCTGCTGTCGTTCTTTCTTCTAACTGTGTTGTTCCTGTGTCTTGTGTGCCGTCAGACCTATCAGGAGGATATCTCTGATTTTCTGCCCTTAAACAATAAATACCACCATGCGCTGAAGATATATCAGGAACTGTCAGGTGCCGACAGGATCATTGCCCTCTTTGAGTACCGGGATACGACGCAGACGGATTGCGACAGGATCGTGAAGGCCGTTGAGAGATATGTTGATTTATTGCAGGCTAACGACAAAGAAGGAATGGTGAGGGATCTCACGGCTCAGATAGATATGGAGAAGGTGGCACAGGTGACACAGTCTGCCTATGAACAGATTCCCTATTATCTGACAGCAGATGACTATACCCGTTTCGATAGTTTGCTGAGTGATGAAAACTATATAGCCACACAACTGGCACAGGACAAACAGATGTTGACGTTCCCCATTGCAGGACTGCTTTCGGAAAACTTCCAGCGAGATCCTCTGAACCTCTTTACACCTGTTGTGGAAAAAATGCAGCAGATACGGTCGCGGGCAATGTATGAAGATTATGATGGTTATATCTTCACACCGGATATGAAGACCGCCCTGGTCATGCTGAGGTCTCCTTTCGGATCGAGTGAGACGGAGAATAATACCCGTCTTTTGAAGTTCCTGAAGCATGCTGCTGAGCAGACAACTGCGCAGTATGCAGATATTGACATTCGTCTGACAGGAGGTCCTGTCATTGCTGTGGGCAATTCGAATCAGATTAAGAAAGATAGTCTTGTGTCTGTCCTATTGGCGGTCTTTTTGATTGTTGCGCTGCTTTTTTATGTCTTCCGTCGATTCAAACATCTATTGCTTATTGTCTTGTCGATAGCATGGGGATGGCTCTTTGCTATGGGTGCTTTGGCACTGATACACGACAGCGTGTCAATTATCGTCATTGGTATCTCTTCGGTGATTTTGGGTATCGCCGTGAACTATCCGTTGCACCTGATAGCCCATTTGCAGCATACGCCTGATGTTAAATCTGCACTTAGGGAGATTGTCATGCCTTTGGTGGTAGGTAATATCACTACCGTAGGGGCTTTCCTTGCATTGGTGCCCCTGAAGTCTGTTGCTTTACGTGACTTAGGACTGTTCAGTTCTTTCCTGCTCGTCGGAACGATATTGTTTGTATTACTTTATCTGCCGCATCTGATTCGTGAGCAGAGAAAGGGTCAGAAAACTGTCCCTGTGATTCTCGAGCGTCTGAGTCATCAGACTCCGGAACGTTACCGTTGGGTCGTTATACCTGCTCTCATTCTGACGCTGGTATTCGGCTACTATAGCATGGAAACCACATTCGATTCGGACATGAGCCATATTAATTATATGAGCGATGAGCAAAAACGTGATATGTTCAGTCTTCAACAGATGGCACCAGAGACGATGGCGAAGCAGACAGTATATGTGGTATCGCCAGGACGTACGCGACTCGCCCTTTGGGAGTCGTTTGTCTCGAGACATGGTCAGACGTTAGAGCAGAAAGTTATTGAGGCAGCCAGAAATGAGGGTTTTGCAGAGGGAACTTTCGATGAATTCTTCCGTTTGCTTCGTACTCCTCCTACTCCTCGGGAAAGTGTAGTCGATGTGTTGCAGGTGGAACATACGGCACATGTCATAGACTCTATAGAATCCACGGTTTCTGGTGCTTATGCTTTTGATGTGGCTAGTATGAACTCTTCTATTTCCACACGGCTCTCTGATGATTTTAACTATATCGGATGGGCTTGTGGTCTTATCGTGTTTTTCTTCCTATGGTTCTCGCTGGGTAGCATAGAATTGGCATTGCTCTCCTTCCTGCCGATGGCTGTGAGCTGGATATGGATTCTGGGCATCATGGCACTTGTTGGTATACAGTTTAATGTGGTGAATGTGATTTTGGCGACATTTATCTTTGGACAAGGTGATGATTATACCATCTTTATGACCGAAGGATGCCAATATGAGTTTGCCCACAGGCGTAAGATGCTCTCGTCTTATAAGACTAGTATTATCATCTCTGCACTGATTATGTTTATCGGCATTGGAACACTAATTTTTGCGCGTCATCCTGCTCTTCACTCGTTGGCAGAGGTCACGATTGTGGGTATGTTCTCTGTGGTGTTGATGGCTTTTGTTTTTCCACCGCTTATCTTCAGATGGTTGGTGGCAGACAAAAATGGCTGGCGACGAAGACCTCTCACATTGGCCTCGCTTTTGGGACTACGTCGAGAGGACGATTGTGTGAGTCTTGTGCGTGATATTTATCGTTATAAAGGTGTTGAGATATCTTCAGCTGTCAATAAAGCTCTGAAGCAGTACACAAGGACTCCCCCCTCTGTGTACTCCGATTCCGTAATTCTCCAAAACACAGGATGGGGCGAGATATCTTTATTAACGGCCTTGGAGCATCCTGATGTTTCCTTCATCGCCATCGAACCCGATGAGGAACGCCGTCGTGTGGCACAATATGCTGCTGAGGTTGTTGCACCTAATCTCACTTATGTTGAAACAATGAATTAAGAATAGATTATGAAAGAAAAAATCAGAACAATGCTAGAAGATGCGCTGCCGTTGGTGGACTTCGATTCCGACTTCCTGTTCAGTGAGCTCGACTCTCTTGGTGTGACTACAATCCTGATGATGCTGTCCGATGAGTTCGGCATCCGTCTGGAGGCCACTGATGCCACACCAAAGAACCTGAAGACACTTGATAGCATCGTGGCTATGGTTGAACAGAAATTGTCGGAGAAGCAGTAATATGATCCTGGAAGACTATCTTGAGAGGAACGCCCGTTTGTATCCGCAGAAGACGGTCATCGTCTGTGGTGAGTTGAGATGTACTTATGAAGAATTGTACGCGCGCGTGTGCGAACGTGCAGAAGATCCGGATATGCAGAGGTGTCAGACCGCCGTGTGCCTTCGTGCCGAGTGCTCTATCGACTATCTTGTCACTTATTTCGCTCTTCATCGTGCAGGCTGCGTTGTGGTTCCGTTAGAGAAGGATATCCCCGAAGACACCTTTCAGAAACTCTCTCAGCATTTTTCTGCCAGTTCTGTCCCCGAGAATATTGCCGATATCCTATATACCACTGGAACGACGGGTAAGTCGAAGGGAGTGATGATCTCCCATCAGACCATCATTGCCGATGCAGAGAACCTCATCAGTGGTCAGGGTTTTACGCATGATTTGGCCTTTATCGTCAACGGACCGCTAAACCATATTGGTAGTCTGTCGAAGATTTATCCTGTTATCATGCTTGGGGCTACACTGATTCTTGTCGACGGCATGAAGGATCTTAATGCTTTCTGGAAGGCTTTCGACTATCCGGCTCTCAAGGTCGCTACTTTCTTGGTACCTGCAAGTATCCGCATTCTTATTCAATTCTGTCCTGAACAGCTGGCTGCTTATGCTGAAAAGATCGATTTCATCGAAACTGGGGCTGCCGCCATCTCACAAGCTGATATGGAAACCCTGTGCCGTCTGCTACCGAAGAGCCGTCTGTATAACACCTATGCCTCTACGGAAACTGGTATTATCAGCACCTATAATTTTAACGATGGAAAATGTGTGGCAGGTTGCTTAGGCCGTCCTATGCCTCATTCACAGGTTTTTATCACTTCTGAAGGGCACATCGCTTGTAAGGGTGATACATTGATGAGTGGCTACGTGGGTGATCCGGAACGAACGGCTACGGTCTTGCGCGATGGTGTGGTTTATACCTCTGATATTGGGCGTATCGACGAGAAAGGTATGCTTCATCTCTCAGGACGTGAAGACGATGTCATCAATGTTGGCGGCTTCAAGGTCGCACCTACAGAGGTGGAAGACGCTGCAATGGCGTTTCCGGATATTCAGGATTGTATCTGTATCTCTGTTGAACATAAGATCATGGGTCGTGCCCTGAAGCTCTTGGTGGTGATGAAGGATGGTAGGGTTCTGAATAAACGTGCTTTGGCACAATTTTTGAAAAACAAACTGGAAACATACAAAATACCAACGCTTTATGAGCAGACGGAGACCGTAAAACGCACATTCAACGGCAAACTCGACCGTAAATTTTATCAGCGCTAAATCAAAACATCTTTGTGTTTCTTGTCAATTTCTTGATAATTTTTAAAAATTTTAAGAAATAAAAAGTTGCGCTTTTGGGATTATTTTGTATCTTTGCAGCCGAATTCGGTTTTCCAAAACGGGAAACTTTTTCAAAACTAAAATCCAAAAAGTTTTCCAAAACGGACAACTTTTACCTTAACAGGGAGAGCCTAAATATCTGAAAAGACAATAATTTAATTAGTAACAATATATATATGGAGATTAAAAACTTTACTATCACGAAGCGAGACGGTTCGAAAGACCAGTTTTCTCTCGACAAGATCATGAATGCCATCGTCAAGGCATTTGAGAGTGTACATGAACCTGCTGATTTGGCCATTGTGTCGAAGATCCTCAATCATCTCGACATGCATGACGATATTACAGTGGAGGATATTCAGAACCAAGTGGAGGAGGCCCTGATGCGCGAGGGATACTACCATGTGGCCAAGTCATTTATCCTTTACCGTCAGTTGCATTCAGAGGACCGTGACACTTTGGAGAAGATGATGTTCCTCTCTGAGTACACTGAGTCGGTAAATGCTGCTACGGGTTCGAAGTACGATGCCAACGCTAATGTCGAGCACAAGAACATCGCTACGCTGATAGGTGAGTTGCCCAAGTCGAACTTCATCCGTCTGAATCGTCGTCTGCTTACAGACCGTATTAAGAAGATGTATGGAAAACCACTTGCCGATGAATATATCGATAAACTTACACACCATTTTATATATAAGAATGATGAAACCTCATTGGCCAACTACTGCGCTTCCATCACCATGTATCCTTGGCTTATCGGTGGCACTGTAGCCATCGGCGGAAACTCTACGGCTCCTACAAACTTGAAGTCGTTTGCCGGCGGTTTCGTCAATATGGTCTTTATGGTGTCTTCGATGCTTAGTGGTGCCTGTGCTACACCAGAGTTCCTGATGTACATGAACTACTTCA
>JAEENF010000203.1 GCA_016283605.1 Prevotella sp. | reverse complement strand
CGATGTGGTTCGACAGCTTACGGGTGTTCATACTCTCCAGATACTTTACACGGCCGTACCACTTGCCGTAAGCAGCATTGTGCTCGTTCTGGTTCTGGTACACTTCATAGATAATCTTCGCCATACTTCAAATGTTTTTCATGGTATTAGACTTTATTTCGGCCAGCTACATCGGGTGACCGACTCCCGCTTGTTTTCAGATCTGATTTCTGATGCAAAATTACTAAAAATATCAATGCATTCCAAGCCTTTTTCGAATTTATTTCCGATTTATTTCAAATGTTAAAATTTGGAGTTGCGACATATTTCGACGAAGTCAATATGCCCCACCTTGCGCGCCGGCGACGAAATTACTGCAATCTCATGGATTAAATTATTTTTCGACGTAGATTGCAGGATTCACGCTAATTCTACCCCCAATTTGCTTTCGTGCCATCGTGCCAACGTGCCATTTGGTATTTTGCCATCATCTTATTTTTGCCTATTTAATATTTATATATTATATATTATATTATAATATAATATATAATATATAAATATATAGAGTACCTTCCATCCCATCATCACGCTTACCTTAAAATAAAAATCGAAATGGCACGATGGCACGTTGGCACGTTTTATGTGCACAAGGGGTCAGGAACTCTGTGTTGCGGTGAAGGTGATAGTAGCCGCACTCACGGCCTTCCTGACGGCCATCAGCACCACGAGTTGCATGGGTTTAGGTCCATTCTAAGAGAAATCCCTCGCCACAATTGGCGAGGGATTTTCTTGTGAGTTTATGTCAACTGTATAGCCTTTTCGCACCAATCTATAACGGAATCCAGATCCAGAAGACAGATCCACGGCCGTTACCTTCGGAGACGACACCGATGTCACCATGACAGGCATCCGCGAAGGCCTTACAGATGGACAGGCCAAGACCCGTTCCCTGAACGAAGTCGTTGATCTTGTAGAACCGTTCGAAGATCTTTTCCTGAGCTTCTAAGGATATGCCTGAGCCTGTATCCTCACAATAGATGTAAAGACCCTGCTGCTGTCTGCCGTCCTTGGTCCTCGTTTCTGTACGGTAGCCGACTTTAATATGTCCCTGATGGGTGTACTTCACGGCATTGGTGACGAAATTGGTGATGATCTGTGACACACGGTCGGTATCGATCATAATCTGAAGGGTGTCGTAGGGATTGTCTTTCAGGAACGCCACACCGGGTTCCTGCACCCTTGGACGCAGCGACTCGAACAACTCATTGAACGCCTTGGAGAAATCGACATGGACAGCCTTAATGCTCATGGAACCCGTCTCAAGCGATGAGGCGGTCAGAATGTCGTTTATCAGGCGCAACAGCATGTCGCAGTTGTTCTTGATGATCTGTACGACTTCTTGTTTCTCCTCTGGTGACGTCAGCGTGGTCAGGACTTCCGAAAAGCCCACAATGGCGTTGATGGGCGTGCGTATCTCGTGGGTCATGTTGGCCAGGAAGAGACTCTTCATCTGCCCCGACTCCCTGGCGCGCTGGGTCTCCCTGCGCAGCTGATCCTGTTTATGCATCAGGTCGTTGATGTTACGCCACACGCCGAAGGCGCCTAATAGCCGACCATCCTTGTAGTACTCGGGAATGCAGTTGATCTGCACCCATTGCGGTTCTGTGCTGCTCTGGGTTACCTTCGGGTACATCAGCCCGATATAGATCTGCGGTTCTTTCAGGGCCTCGGCCGGGTTCGACAACGCCTTGACGAAGTCGTCTTCCTGATTGACGAAGATGTCCCGCAACTGTCTCAGGTTGAACGAGCGTACCACGGTGTTCAGGCCTCTATAGAACTCGATGATGTCGCGATCGAGGCTGACGCGCCAGGTCTGCATCTGCGAGGCCTCAAGCATGTTGCGCAGCTCGACCTCGTAGTTCTTGATGGCCTCGTTCACCTTCTGCATCCTGGCGTCGTTCTCCGTCACGTTCAGGTACATGTCGCGTTCCTCCGTCACGTCGTTGGCTGATACCGCGATATACATCAGCTGCCCGTTTTCGTCGTAGATGGGGTGGATGCTGATTTCCAGATACACGTACATGTTGCGCTCAGGGACGATGCTCAGCGAACAGGCCCAGTACTCCTCGGGATGGTTGCGATCCAGCACCTCGTTGAACGGCATTATGTCGAACAGGTTCATCTTACTGAAGAACTCGTCGCCCTCGTCGCTGTCGAAGTTACATATCCTGCGCATGATGCGGTTGGCATCTAGCAGCCAGCCATCGGGGGTGTAGAACGACAGGCCGATGATGGAGTTCTCGAAGATGGTCTTGTAGCGTTCCGACAACCGCTCTATCTCGCGCTCCTTCCGCTTGGGCTCCGTCTCGTCAGTGATGGTGGCAATGATGTTCACGGGTTTGCCGTCTTCATATTCGGCGATGGCTACATTATAAAGGTCGTGCCAGTCGGGGGCGCCTTGTCCTGTGTAGTTATAGTTCCAGCGGAAACGGCACTCCGCTTCACTGTCGGTACCGTCGGCCAGTCGCTCTATGAAGGTACGGAACCTTTCGCAATCGTCAGGATGGATATAGGTGTAACACACTTCTATGCCTACATTATTGCCAAACATTGCCTTTCCGTACAGGTTGTACACACGGTTCTCGCGTAGGTCGAGACACATCACGTGGTTGCCGCTGATATCGAGCGCCATCATCATGGCCTGCTGCTCGTCAAACATGTTATTCGTACTCATACCTCTGTTCTTTTCTTTTCAATGACTGAGGCCGTGCAGGGAATCGATACCCATATACTCGTGCCCTGGTTGTAGTCCGACTGTATCTCGATGGTGCCGCCCATCTGGTGCGTCAGCTGCTGTACGATCGGCAGGTCGAGACCCGAACCGATCAGCCCGCCTCTTAAATTTCGCGTAAAGTGCTCGAAGACGTGTGGCAGCACATTGGCAGCAAAGCCAATGCCGGTATCCTCGAGATGGATGGTCAGCTCGCCGCGATGATACTCATAGCTGATACTGATTGAGCCTTGGCTGGTCAGCAGGCACGACAGACTGCACAGTCGACGGATGATCATCTCCACATGATGGCTGTCGATGTCTACCACCAGTCGGTTGTAGGGCTGTACGATGTTGGCCTGCACGCCATCCTTGATGGTCGACAGACCGTTCTGACAGTAGCCCTCGAAGGTCTGTGCAAAGTCCGCGGGCGCCCTCTTATACTCCTCCATGTTGGCCTCCAGACGCGAGATGTACAGGATGTCGTTCACCAGCAGCAACAGCTCGTCAGTGCTTTGCTTGATCTGCTTCATGAAGAAGGGCTCGTCGCTCTCGTCGTGGTTGCTCGTAAAGAGGCCGGCATAGCCGATGATGTTGTTCAGCGGTGTGCGTATCTCGTAGCTCATGTTCGTCAGGAAGGCCTGTTTCAGCAGCTCCGTCTCCTGTGCCTTCTTCGTCTCCACGGCCAGGCGCTGCTCTGTCTCCACCATATCCGTGATGTCGCGATAGGTGCCGAAGTAGCGCTCCACCTCGCCATTGGCGTCAAGCATGGGTACCATGTTGAACAACAGCCATATCTGTCGGCCCTTCTTGTCGCGAATCTCTATCTCTATGGCCTGCACAATGCCGAGCTTCGTCAGGTGGTCCATCCTGTTCAGCGTGGTGTTCACGGTGCGGCGGAATCGCGGCGTGGCCAGTCGGATACAGCGCAGCTGCGACATGTGGATCTTGGTGTGGGCCTCTCTGTTGATGAGCTCGAAGGTGTAGGAGTGGGGGTAGTAGTTCACCATCTGCACGCCACTCACGCTCAGGGCATAGTCGATGTTGGCGATATACTGCTTGATGCTGTCTGTTCCCTGCTGCAGCTTCTTCAGGCCTGCCTGTTGGCGATGGAACGAGTTCACCATCTCCGAGATGTCGTGGCCCGACATATAGATGCCCTCCAGCTCGCCCTCTTCGTTGTAGATGGGGTTGATGGCCGACTCGTAATACATCCTGCCACTCAGGCCAAGCTCATCCACGCGGTATATTTCCTCGTCCCTGTAATCATCGAAGTTCACAATGCTGCCTGTGTGCGAGTTCTCCATCTCGTCGAGCGCCATCTTGTTATAGAAGGGATTGTTCTCCAACAGGAAGCTGCCGTCGAGAACCTGTTCGCGGCTCTTCACGCCGAAGGCCTTGCAGGCGCGCTCGTTGATGTCTTTCAGCACGCCCTTGTTGTCGTAGTACAGCATTTCGAGCAACGACGTGTTGAAGATGGTGTGGTAGCGAATCAGCAGCTGTTTGATCTTCTGCTGTCGGCAGTACTCATCGGTCACATCGTGCTGGATGCCCATCAGCGTAGTGGGCATGCCGTTGTCGTCACGACAGGTGACGGAGATGGATACTTCATAGTGACGGCAGTCGGCATCCTTGGCCGCCCTGCTGCGTATGGCCACTTTGCCGCTTTCCTGCTTGCCATCGCAAACATCGAAGATGATGCTCCGCATCTCATCCAGGTCATCAGGATGAAAGAAACGGCAAAACTCAACGGGGTTGTACTCGCGCTCATAGTCGCCAGTTTCAGACAGGTAGCAATAATGGCGGGTGGCTGGGTAGAAAAACCATAGGCGTAATTTGCCTGTCTTCAATATCAGAGCCAGGCGGGCCTTCTGCTTTTTATTGTCCATGACATTATTCATAGGCTTACAGTATTCATTAATAGTCTTCAGTTTGCAAAGATAGCGTTTTTTTCTTAAAACTACGATAAATTTGCTGGAAATGAATTTAAAAACCTGCGTAATTAACGCAAATTAACGTCATGGGATGTGTGTCACATCATTGTGGCTTGGAAAAGTGTGCACAAGGGGTCAGGAACTCTGTGTTGCGACGAAAAGATGGATAATAGACAAATAACCACGATAATGTGAATTTGGTTATTCACTTTGGTTATTTTTGGTTGAATAGATATTGTTTTTTAAATTAAATGTCTGATAATCAGGGTGAAGCAAAATAACCAAAACAAATGTTAATCGTGTAATTCGTGTATAATTCGAGTATAAATTGTTTATGAAACTGATAGTAGAAGGATATCCATATGAACCGCAAAGGGTGGAATAACATGTGCACAAGGGGTCAGGAACTCTGTGTTGCTCGAAACCGTTTGTGACATGGACAGATAAGATGGCCCCTGTGCATGGGAAGCACTATCTGAGCTATTACATTGCAGGCGCTGCCATGCAGAAAAAACTCCCATAAAACTCCCAAAAACTCCCAAGATTTTCACCAAAACTCCCAGAAATCAGGCGAAATCGCCAAAACTCCCATAAAAACTCCCAGAAACTCCCATTGGGCGACGGATTTTTTCCGCCGCCCTTTTTTTATGCGTAATTTCGCAGTGTCGAAAGACAAAAGTAACAAAATGTTGAATCTGAGGTTTGTGAGGTCTCATGAGGGAAGTCCGGACGCCGACCACATATCTCGCAAAGCTTAGAGACAATGAAACAAGTTGTATTGCGTATTGACGACGCAGCTTTTGAGAAGTT
>JAEENF010000202.1 GCA_016283605.1 Prevotella sp. | reverse complement strand
GTCCCAAGGCGATATAACTCAACGTGTCGGCCATACGTTTTGAGAATTCTGCCTGTATGCGCTGGTGTTCTGCCATCTGTCGCTGGGCTTCAGCCACTTCCGATGCCTCGAGGGCTTTCTTCTCTGAGGCCACGGCGTTCTTCTCGGCAATCAGGGCATTCTGTCTCTCCAGTTCTGAGCGCAGACGCATCTCGTTGGCCACTTTCGTCTGCTGGAGGGCTTCCTCACGCTTCTCGTCAGAGATTTCCCTCTGCTCATTGGCGATCTCCTCCATCTGACGACTCACACTTCTGTCGACGGTCGAGCGCATGACCTGCTTCTCCAGGTCTTCAATCTGTGCCTGAAGGTTCTCCACCTTCTGATGCTCCGATTGCCAACCGTATAATGCTGTGCCCGCCAGTCCAGCCAGCAGCACTCCCGCACACGTCATTATGATCGTACTTTTCTTCACAGCGGTTGCAATTCTTCACTTTTCACTATTCACTTTTCACTATTCACTTTTCACTTCCTCTTCAGCGCCAGCAGGGTGATATCATCGCTCTGCTCTGCCTCACCCACGAAGGCCTTCACGTCGGCCTTGACATTGTCAATGATCTGCTGACAGTCGGCCTGTGTCGATTGCTTCAATAGGGCCTCAAGGCGTGCTTCGCCATATTCCTTCTCTTCCGTATCGGTGGCTTCCGTCACACCGTCGGTATACATCAGTAGCGTGTCGCCTGGCTCCAGCTGAAGGGTCTCTTCCGTAAACGGGATGTCCTCCATGACACCAGCAGCGATGTTCTTGCTGTTGCCTAAGCTTTTGAGGCTGCCGTTGGCTTTCAGCAGATAGGGTGGGTTATGGCCGGCATTGGTGTAGGTCACCTCTCCAGTCTTGATGTTATAGATGCCGTAGAAGACGGTGACAAACATACAGTTTACTGATTCCTTCGCCAACAGTACGTTGGAGTAGGTCATGCATTCCGCAGCACTCACCCCACGGATGCCTGTAGCACGGATGAGTGTACGACTGACGGCCATGAAGATAGCCGCAGGAACGCCCTTGCCGCTGACGTCGGCAATGACGAAACCAATCCTCTCGTCATCGATGCGGAAGAAGTCGTAGAAGTCACCGCCCACATCCTTGGCCGCATTCATCGAGGCGGCAATGTCCAGTTGGTGGGCATTCTCAGGGAATGGTGGGAAGATCCGCGGCAGGATGGCCTGCTGAATCTCACGGGCTACCGCCAGGTCGCCCTTGATCGACTCCAGCTGTGTGTGCTCCTTCTGCATTGTCTTGATGTATCGGATTTGCTCGATGGCTTTCTCAATGGTCACACTTAGGTCGTCAAGGTCTATGGGCTTCGTGGCAAAGTCGAAGGCACCGTTGTTCATCGCCTGACGGATGTTACCCATATCGCCATAGGCCGACACCATGATGCACTTCAGGGCGGGATTCTGCATCTCGTTGATTTTCGTCAACAGCGTCAGACCGTCCATCTCCGGCATGTTGATGTCGCTGAGGATGATGTCGAAGTCTTTTTCCTTCAGGAGCATCGTCAGCGCCTCCAGGCCGTTGTGAGCAAACTTGAACTCGTATTCTCCCTTTCTGATCTGTCTGCGGAAATACTGTGTCAACAGCAGTTCGAGATCGATCTCGTCGTCTACACTAAGAATCTTAATTGGCATAATATTGTTAATTGTTACTGCTTGTTCTTAATTATCGGCTACAAAGGTATCACTTTTTTGCCAAATAATGACAAAAATCACTATTTTTTTTAAAAATAATCAAACTCACCTATCACTGGGGCCAGGCCCGAGTGATAGGTTTTGTAGGCCTGAACGCTAAAAAAGAGGGCTGACAGCTCTCGCAGTCTGTCAGTCCCCTCGATAGTTTTCAGAACGTCTTAGTTCTGGTCGCCTTCCTCGGAATCGCTGCCGGAGTTGATCACGAGGCTGGAGGCCTGGGCAGGCATCTGGAAGGTGCCGATGTACTCGCCGTCGTTCTCAGTCAGCGAGACGTTCGAACCGTTCAGGGTTGCCGTTGGAATCTGACCCTCAGCGGGCGTCACGGAGATGTAGACGTTAGCGCCCGAGGCGAGCGTGTCGCCGCTGTTGATGGTCTCCTCGCTGTCGTTCTTCACGGTAGAGGTGCCAGAGCCGCTCTTGGTGATCGTCAGGGCGAAGCTGGTGGCCTGGCTGTTGCCGCCGTTGCCGCTCTGCGAGCCCTCATTGCCACTCTGCGAACCGCCCTGTTCACCGCTCTGACTTCCACTCTGGCTGCCGCCTTGTGAACCGCCGTTCTCCGTGGTTCCGGAACCCTCGCTATCGTCCTTGTTCGACAGCAGGTTCTTGATGTTGACGAAGTCGGCTTTCTTGATGAACTCACGGCTGGAGAGGTTGTCCTCCTGGGCCTGGTCGGGCAGGAAGCGGATGTGAAGGGCTGCGAGGTGCTGGTTCACGTTGAAGTCCTCCTCCTTCTCGGCACCGCCCTTGATGCACTCACAGGTCAGGTAGAAGGTACCCAGTCCGGCAATCTTCACCTTCTTCGAATCCAGGAGCATCTCAAGCAGACAGTTCTTGAACTTCTTGAGCACGCCTTCCACCACATCCTCGGTGAATACCGATCCGTGTTCAGAGATGTGCTTCGCCACGTTCGTCAGGCTCAGCGTTTCGATACTTTTCAGTCGGGCGTACCACTTCCCGTACATCACGGACTCTGAGTCCTTGATGTCGTTCTTGTAAACTTCATAAAGAATTTTACTCATGATGTTAGCTTATTAGGGTTATACTTAATCCAGGTCAGGACTTTCCTGCCTTTCAACGTTACAAAGATACAAAAAAATCTTGAGATTACCAAGCTTTTTCCCATCTTTTTTCAAAAAAAGATTCTGCCTGTTATCACGTTATTTCATATCGCGTTATGAAATTGATTTAAGTCAAGAACCGGCCGCGGGAATGAATTATTAGTGCATATTATTGCAATGGTGTCGAAATAATGTTTTATCTTTGCCGATTATTTCGCGCTGTGAAATCGGCGCATAAAATGAAAGGAAGGATATGATGATACCAAGAAGAGATTTTAGACAGTACCAAGCGGCGACCAGGACGGCATCGGACTGGTCGGTCAGTGATGTCGTGCAGCAACGTCTTGGTATTAATGGAAGCGGGGCAATAGCGGAAAGTTCTTACGATCAGTCGCTCGACAAAACAACAATCACCTTCACAATTATCCCTCAATTCAACTCTATCCGCAATGGCCAGTCAGCAACTTTCACGAGCAAGTCCCGCCGAGGGATTCTCTATCGCCCGCAAGGTGATGGGCGACGTGGCGGACTACTATCTGGCCAATGGCGGACCTGATGCCGCCAGGGCGCATGTGGAAAAAGTCGCCAACGAACTGAAGATCTATCCAGACTGCCATGAAGCCTATCTCGACACGATGGCGATGATCGCCGAGACCGAGCAGGCCGAACGGTTGAAGGCAGAAGAACTCCTCCAGCAAAAACAGCAGGACCTGATCAAGTCGATGATGGGCGTCATCAAGTCCGACAAGACGGCGAAACAGTCATCAGCCGACAAGCATTCGCAACAGAATCCCCACGATGTCGTGCTGCCGCCGAAGCTCAGCTCAGAGAAAGCCATGCGACTCTGGCGGAAGCTGCAAGAGGCGGGAATCATCGACGAGTATTACCAGCCGATAGGACTCACGCGAACCGATGTGGTGCTGCTGGCCGAAGAGATGAACATACGGTTGGGCGATGAGAACGATAACCTGTTGGACATCAAGGAATGGAAGTCTTACGAAACGCTCTGGCACAGGAAAAACATGAAAGCCGACCTTCAGCGTGCCCTCAGACAGGATAAGACACCGGAATTCAGAGACAAGATCAAGAGAATATTAGAAGGGAAAGCCCTTCGGTAGTGCCTACCGGTAGGCACTACCGCGTGACAACGACCGCCGATTCTTCGTAACTTTGCACCATAAAATATCCTGCGATTATGGCAAAAAGTTCAGAACTCCTACAAAAGATCTACGATGCATCCCACCAAGGATTAGACATCATCACCGACATCTTCCCCGAGGCCCTGGGCACCGATGGGAAAAAGAAGAAATTCCGTCTCCGCACAGGCGAAAAGACCCCGTCGGCCTGTCTGAAGGAACCTTCGGGCATCATCGACTACTGGCGGGTGATCGACTACGGCGGCGGCAGCGGCGAACGCTGTTTCTCACCGATCGACATCTACATGCGCGACAAGGGCTACCCGCAGCACCAGTTCACGCTGGCCCTCCACGAACTAATGGAGAAATACGATGTGAGCGAGGAACTCCGAAAGAACGTCAACAAGCCCGACATCACCAAGCGCGACGCCGCAGACAGCGAGATCGGCCAGCCGCCGAGACTGAAGACCAAGGCGACCTTCTCCAACGACGACCTCGCCGCATGGGGTCCGCGCGTAAAAGCCGAACACCTGAAGGAACTCGGATGGAGTGGGGTGGTGGCCGTGGAGACCACCAAGGACCGTGTGACCACCGTCAAGCAAGCCACCGAGCACTATCCCATCTTCGTCGAGACCTGCGACTACATCGACGAACAGGGCATCGTCCGCCAGTTCCAGAAGGTCTATGAGCCGAAGAACTTCAACAAGGCTTTCCGGTTCTTCACCATCGGCAGCGTGCCCCAGCATTACATCTTCGGACTCTCCGCCCTGCGCCGCAAGTTTCAGGAGCGCGGCGAGGAGAAACTCCCCGAGGTGGTGATCGTCAGCGGTGGCAGCGATGCCGCCAACTGCCTGAGCATGGGCTACCAGCCCGTGTGGCTCAGCAGCGAGACCGCCGACCTGCGCGAAGAAGACCTGAAGCAGCTCGAGAGATACGCCCGTCGTATCATCCTCATCCCCGACATCGACACCACCGGAGTGAAGGCCGCCCAGCGTCTGGCTCTCCGCTTCCCGCAGCTCTACATCGCCTGGCTCACACCCGAGGACATGGGCCGTCTGCACGACAACCGCCACCGCGCAAGGAAGGACCTGAAGGACTTCATCCAGCTGCATCCTCACCGCGAGGACATGCAGCGTCTGATCGATCGCGCCGTATGTACCCTCTACTGGACGAAGACGGAAGACAAGGAGGGCAACACGCAATACACGATCCTGCCCGCCCGTCTGAACTATTACCTCGCCATGAACGGCTTCTACACGCTAAAAGACGACACCCGCAAGGAACCGCTCTACATCGCCATCGACGGGGCGAAGGTGCGCCGCGTGGTGGCGAAGACCATCGTGAACTTCCTCATCGGACAGGCTAAGCGCGACGGACTTGACGAGGCATTGCAGAACAAGCTGCTGCGCTGCCGTGACCTGCCGACCGACCACGTGAGCCACCTCGAGGAGCGCGACGACCTCGACTTCACGAAGTGTACCGCCGAGTCGCAGCTGTTCTTCTTCCGCAACGGCTGGACGGAGGTCACCGCCGAGGGCATCAAGATGCGTCGCTACTCCGACCTTGACGGCAGCTACGTCTGGGAAGACACCATCATCGACCACGACTACCGTCAGATGGCGCCGATGTTCAAGGCCGAACGGCTCGACGACGGCGGCTACAGCGTCGACATTCCCAGCCTGCCGCCGAGCAAGTTCTTCCAGATCATCATCAACACCTCGCGCCTGCACTGGCGCAAGGCCGACGAGGGCGGACTGGACCTCAGCGAGGAGGAACAGCGCGAGGAGCACCAGTGCCTGGCCAGCAAACTCGCCTGCATCGGCTACCTGCTCTTCGGCTACAAGTCGGAGTCGGAGGCCTGGGCACCCATCTGCCAGGACTCGAAACTGGCCGAAAGTGAGGACGAGTGTAACGGCGGTAGTGGTAAGTCGTTGTTTCTCAAAGCGGTAAGCCATTTGATTAAAATGTTTTATATCGATGCCCACGTGCCCTCAATCGTCGACAACCGCTTCCTGTTCGACGGTGTGACGGAGGATACCGACCTGATCATCGTCGATGAGTGCGACCGCCGGCTGAACTACGACTTCTTTTTCGGACGCATCACCGGCGACCTGAAGGGCGAGGAAAAGGGCAACCACCCGTTCCAGATCCCTTTTTCCAGGAGTCCGAAGATTGCCTTCGCCACGAACTATGTGTTGAAGAAGCACGACGCCAGTACCGAGCGCCGCATCTGGCCGCAGGTCTTTTCCGACTATTACCACGAGGCCACGCGCCTGAACGACTACCGCGAGTCGCGCTCTATCCGCGACGATCTGGGCTGTAACCTCATGGGTACGGAGTATGACGAACAGGACTGGCAGGCCGACATTGCCTTCATGCTGCAGTGCCTGCAGTTCTATCTGTCGCTGCCCAAGGGCGAGCGCCGCATCATGCCGCCGCTGGGACGTATCGGACTGCGTGAGCAGATGGCGGCTGTGGGCAAGGACTTCAAGTCGTGGGCCGATGAGTTCCTGGCCGAGGACGGCGGCAACCTCGACTGCGAACTGAAGGCCGAGGACATGCTGGCAGCCTTCAATGCCGAGACCCGCTACGGCTGGTCGCCCAAGAAGTTCGCCCAGCATCTGAAAGCCTACTGCGACATGGCCCCGCACATCCACTGTCTGAACCCCGCCTCGAAGACCGGCAAGAAAACCGATGGCGAACGCTGGATCAAACGAGAACCCAATGGTGGTCAGAAGACCTGTTATTATGTAGAGTCAGTCCAACAGCATGCTATTGATGCAGCAACCATTGAACCAGAAGAGCAGACCTTAATATTCTGATATCATTCTTCTTATTGTTGCGGTTCGTTTCTTCGAAGCGGACCGCTTTTTTGTGCCTGTGACAGATTGTGCCTGTGACAGATGCTATCCGTTCTTTTTATGCTAGTTTTTATTTTTTTATTTAGACCCTCAACTTTTCCTTTTTTATCTGTCACATCCGTCACAGAGAGAAAGAGTCTTTTGTAATTTGCTTATTATCAATTTGATAGTCTTCAGTTTTAGCTGTGACACATCTGTGACACATTTGTGACACATCTGCGATTCAACATCATCTGTCACACAAAATTCTCACAAAATGGACATTCCGTATTGTGAGATTTCAGGGCCTTACGGCTCACCCTCGACGAGCCGTAATCTCGCCCTCGACGACATTACGGCTCACTGCTCACGACATTACGGCTCGTATCGCTGGGGCGGCCCCAGTGATAGGTGCCGAAATTTTTCCGCCCGAAACTATTTCAAGCCTTTTTAACATAATTTAGGGGGGGGTGACACTCTTTAACAAAATTCTTTGTACCTTTGTCGCCAGTTACTATTAAACATATTATTAACTAAATAATTAAAAAGCGTATGACAACAAAGAAAAAGAAGTATGAGAAGCCTGCGATGCAGGTCTTCGAGTTGAAACAACAGCCGCAGCTGCTGGCAGGAAGTAACAACGGTGGTGGCGATATCCCTAGAAACCCCAATTACCCTGGTGGCAACCCCGATCCATTCTCTTACTAATCCACACAGTGTTTAACCAATTAAAAAGAAAACGACAATGAAGACAATGAAGTTTTTATCTTTGGCTGCACTGGCTCTGA
>JAEENF010000201.1 GCA_016283605.1 Prevotella sp. | reverse complement strand
ATTCCTTATAACGGTATCTATGTCATTGCCCGTCAGTATCAAGGACGAACTGCTTTGACGATTTTGAATGGCACCAATAAGGCCGCCACGTTGGATGTCGGTCGTTATCAGGAAGTGATAGGCAATGTCGGGAAGGTGAAGGATATTTTGACCAATCGTTATTATGATTTGTCGAACGATCTTGAACTCCGCCCGCGACAGTCGCTCGTCCTTGAGTTCTGATAAAAGATTAAGTGTGTATTTAACATTATTTTGACGGCAATTTTCTTGTTTTTGCCGACGAAAGTCCCCCTCCTTGAATTGGCGCCTTTTGCGGCCCCAAAAATAGGGGGGGGGGGCTTGATTTATATCAAGAATTCATGCATTGTTGCGTAGAAAAATGCGTACACTTTTCTCGTGTTTATTAATATGTGTAACTTTGCAGAAAATATGCAGATGAAGAGATTTGTTAAAATATGTCTTTTGGCATCAACAATCTGCCTGTTGTCAGCCATCTCAAGCTACGGTCAGACTTTTGCATTACGCACGAATCTGCTTTATGATGCTACGCTCTCTCCCAATTTGGGTGCAGAGCTGCGAGTCGATTCACTCTGGACGCTGGGCTTGAATGTTGGCTTCAATGCTTGGGATATCGACAAGGCACAGAACAAAAAGTGGCGGCATCTGCTGATATCGCCAAATGTCAGGAAGTACTTCAATCTGAAACAGGACTCTCTGCACATCCGTCGCGCCAACTATCTGGAGATTGACGGTATCTATAGTCACTTCAATGTTGGCAATACCAAAATCCCATTCGGACTTTATGATGCCGTGAAGCATCGTCGTTTGCAGGGTGACCTCGTAGCCCTCGGCGCAAAGTACGGCTACTCATGGATCCTTGCCCGTGACTGGCGACTTGAGGCTGAGGCCGGCGTCGCCGTCGGTTACGCGTGGTTTAAGGAGTATGAATGTCCCCACTGTGGTACCTACCTCGGTAATGGCGACCGTATCTTCCTTCTGCCACAGTTAGGCATCAATGTTGTGTATATCATCAATTGAGATCAATAAAATTAAAATAATTGGAAATATGAAGAAGAGTTCATTCTATTTCTTGTTGAGCGCAATCGCTCTTTCCGGAGTCTTCGGTTTGACAGCTTGTTCCTCTACGGAAGAAGAGGTGGTGGACAACCCGAATTATGACCCGTTGACAAAGACCGTAAACGCGAATTTCGTGTTCAGTGTGTCGACCGGTAATACGGCCTCGACAACCCGACAGTCGTCTGCCAGTGCGCAGGCCACCATCCAGGAAACCTTCCGGGGCATTGAAGAGGCCCAGTTGGCTGCCTTTAAGATGGAGGAGAGCGGACAACATGTGACGGAACCCACCACAGCGAAGAAGATCTACGATCTGGGCGCCGTTTTGGAACGTGGAAAACTGGATCCCGACGGTCGTGGGGTGGATCCTACCGGTGCCGGTGTGCCTCTGTCGCATCGCGTAATCGAGTTGGCTTTGCCTACTGAGACGAATACGCTGATGTTTTGGGGTAAGGCCCCGAAGGACGGTACGAGTGAGGAAGAGGGTGAGATCACCTTCGATGCAAGCCAGACGGATATTAGCAAACATGCGTTCTCGTTGACGCCACGTGTGCCGAAGAGCAGTTCGAGTACCTCGGGTCAGGATGCATATGTTCAGTACGAGAAAATCATCACCAAGGCGATGAACACGATTGCGCAGACGAAGATAGCCAACAAAGACGTGAAGTTCGGTACGGAGACGCAGCATGTGACGGCGCTGTCGTGGAAGGACTATGTCGACCTGAGCACGACGCCGCTGAAGATGAAGACGACGGATCCTGCCGATGCGACAGGCAAGAAACCCATGAGTGCGATGGGTATCGTTCTCGGTAATGCCTTTGCGGCTTTCCATAGCATTGCCGACGGTGAGATCCGCGGTGGTTCAGGTGCTGCCATTGCCAGCATGGTTGGTGACCTTTATCAGGTCATCACACCTGTTGTAAACGCTGAACCGGCATCCATGCAAGATGCTATAGCCCAACAGGTTGGCATCGCCGTAAAGAGCAATATCGAACTCTTCTTTACGAAGTCGACGACACCGAGTTGGCTGGCTGCCGAGACGGTGGTGGACAACTGTGGCATGGAGAGGACGCAGGTGAATCTGGTGATGGCCGACCCCAACCGTGACCTGAATGCCTTCCCCAAGAATTTCAATGTGCCTATGGGTGTGGCCCAGTTGACCTTCGCTCCGAGCACGTGTGAGTGGAGTTATGGGGATAATCAGACGCATCAGACGATCGGCATCGGTGGCATGGCCAGCGTGTTTGACTATATGTATCCTGCCGAACTGTGCTATTTCGGCAATAGTGGTATTCATGTCACTGACCAGCAGAAGTTGCCCAGCCAGTATCCTGACGGTACTGCAGCATGGGAGAAAGAGACGTCGTGGGCAGGATGGTATAAGAACTCGAGAGTGACGGCCTCAACCCGTAGTGTGGCCATGCGCGACAATATCAACTACGGTACGGCGCTGCTGGAGTCGACGGTACGTTATGGCTCGAATATCCTGGAGGACAACAACCATGCCATCCAGAAGGTGAAAAATCCTCAGCTGTCGGATACGGAGGAGCCGAACAACCAGATTCAACCTACTGCAACAGCTTTGAAGTTGACGGGTATCATCATCGGTGGTCAGGCCCAGACGATGGGTTGGAACTATCTGGCCAAGGACGGTGCTAGTGCCAGCTTCAACTCGCCCATCTATGACAACAGTATGGTCGACGAGACCATCCCGGCCTATACGGCAGGTGGTAGCAAGTCGACGGCCAACTACACCATGGTGTGGGACAACTGGAGCGAGGCGATGAGAGGACAGGACCAGACGACGGTGTATGTGGCCCTGGAGTTTGTTAACAATACCGGAAAGGAATTCTTCGGTAAGGATAATAAGATCCCCAATGGCGGTACGTTCTATATCGTCGGTAAGTTGGATCCCGACAAGAAACCCGCGGACCTGAAGGATGTCACCGACAACGAATACAAACAGAACAAGTCGTTGGGTATCACCTGGCCTGAGCATTATGCGCTGCCGCCTTATCAGGCAGACGGCTCGACACTGAAAGAGCGTCGCGTGTTTATGCAGGACTATATGACTACGGCCAACTTCATTCTGAACCGGGAGTCGTTGCAGAAAGCATACGTCTCTGTGCCTGACCTCCGTGCCCTGCAGATCTCGCTGGGTATGTCGGTGGATCTGGAATGGCAGACGGGACTGAACTTTGAGGTGATACTTGGGGAGTGAGAAGTGAATAGTGATTAGTGAATAGTGAATAATTAATAATGATGATTGCCTTGAAGGTCATGGAAAGGGTGTTGGGGCTGTTAGGTATAGCGGCCCTGACGTCGTGTTCTGTGATCGACGAGGACCTGAGCGACTGCGATAAGCAGGCGAAGATGGACTATGAGTTGCGGTTGGTGACGAACATGAACACGGAGATGAAGACGCAGCTGACGACGGAGACGGACCTGAAGCTGGAACATGCCCTGCGACAGTATCTTGGCGGTGTGTTTACGGACTTCGCCCACGACGTGGACCTCTCGTTCTATGACACCTGGGACGACTCACTACGACTGCAGCACGACGAACATATCATGGACGCGAATCAGGCGAGCTATACGTTGAATCTGCCAATGCGACGCTATATGCATCTGGCTACGGCGAATATCCTGGACAATGACCTGGTGACGCTGGAGGATGATGAACGTTGCCACCGGAGCAGACTGCAACAGGTCGACCGTGACACTATAGCGTCGCACAGTACGGGTATCTTTACCGCCCGGCAACCGATGGAGGTGCTGGAGGGCGTGGACCAGAACTTCGACGTCCATCTGTACATGGCCAACTGTGCCGCTATGCTGGTGCTGGATCCAAGAGGGTATGACACCGATGGGGTGCAGGTGTACTCGACGGGTTTTGCCACGGGTTTCAATATCTGCGACAGTAGTTATGTGTACCCGACAAAGTCGCCTATCGTAAGGACGGAGAGGATAGAAGCAGGAGACAGGAGTCAGGAGTCAGGAGACGAGGTGGGATTCTGTTCGGTGACGTTCCCCTCGCGTGATGAAAAGGGTACGCGTACCGTGATAGAGACTGAGGAACCATTCATTGCGAAAGAGAGCGATGAGAGTTTTTGGGAGTTCAGGGTATATGTACTACAGGAAGACGGCTCGATCACAGAGACGACCCTCCGTATTAAGAAACCCCTCAGGGCAGGACAGCTGATGATCATCAAAGGCTGGTTGGCTGACCGGGGTATCGTGATGGTTGAAGACCAGTTGGTGGGTGTCAGTGTGACGTTGGACTGGAACAAAAAGAGCCAGGGGGACGTGGAGCTGTGAAAAAGTGAATAGTTAATAGTGAATAGTGAAGAAGGTGTTGACGATATGTATGATGGGCCTGTTGGCAGGTTGTGCTGACGTGGAGGAGCCAAAGGACGTGGAAGAGTTCGTTGGCGCGGACCTCGTCTTTGCTGTGCCTGAGACGGGCGTGGCGAGGGGGTTGAGCGTCAGTGAGACCCGCGGCTCGGATGACGTTGCCCTGGAGGATGTCGTCATTATCCCCTTCAAGACTCAGGGAGAGATAGGACGTGAGGACGAACCGTGTCAGCATCTGGACTATTCCGTCTGGAATGCGTATGAAAAGAAGAACGCACGGTTCTACTATAACCGGAGGTGTCAGTTCGTGACGGGCGTGGCCTCGGTGCTGGTGTATGGTGTAGGAAGACAAGGAGACAAGGAGCCAGGGAAACAAGAAGAAACGACGGCGGTGATTCCGACGACGCTGGCGCCGAGTGACATTGCTTTTATGCCGACGCAGATCAGACCGACCACAGAACGGGATGAGAAGGCGGAGGCGCTGGCGGACTATCTGACCAGGATTGCTGCGACGCCGGGATGGAACACGACGACGGACGTGAAACTGCATGCGTTGTACGAGAACTATATCGGTAAGAAGGATGGGACTGTAGACTATCAGTTGTTTGCGGGTTCTTCGACGAGTATCTTGGGCTATATCAGTGAGTTGTATACGGAAGCTGGGAAATATGAGACGGACGGCGACCTGGCCAAGGCGATTCGTGAACGGATTGCTGAGGGGGCTACGGTGACCGACGGTAGTGTGACGGCTCTGACGGCGGCGTTGACGGGCTATCCTGGCAATATAGGACTGCCCGACGGGGCTGCGGCGATGCAGTGGATCGGCGGGGAAGAGCGTTTTGTGGCTCAGACGACAACGACAACCATCGCACCGATCACGAGTGTGACGCGGTTTGCCTATCCGGCAGAACTGTATTTTTATGGAAACAGCAGGATCTCGACGTCGGCAAGTGCGGTGAACACGACGAGTTATGAGACAGAGACGACCTGGAGCGGGGTGCTGCAGAACTATAAGGCGAACGGCATCGTGGATCGTACTACGCAGTCGGTGGCGGTGAACACGCCTCTGCAATACGGCATGGCGCGGCTGACGACGACGCTGAAGGGTACGCCGGAGACATTGACGGACGCGGACGGAGAGAAGTGGAAAGTGGAAAGTGGAAAGTGGACAGAGATATTGCCGGTGACGGGAGTGATCGTGGGCGGTCAGTATCCTGTGGGCTTCGACTTCCGACCGGAGACCTATTCTGAGAAGCCGAAGGAGGCTGATATGCGGTATGTGTACGATCAGACGGTGACCGACGGCACGACGAACACCTATGTGCTGCAGTCGTATGAGAACGGGAAGGTGACAGTGGTACTGGAACTGGAGAACCGACTGGGCAGGAAGTTCAGGAGCAAGGACGGAGTGGTGTATCCGGGTGCGAAGTTTTATCTGGTAGGTTATGTGGATCCGACGATCAAGACGGGTCAGGATGATTATACGAAGCGTGTGTTCACACAGGACTATGTGACGACGCTGGAGATGACGGTGAGTGAAAAGGCGCTGGCGAATGCCTATAGCGTGATGCCGGACTTGCTGGCTGCGAGGATGGAGATTGGCGTGCTGCTGGTGCCGAAGTGGAATGTAATTATGCCGACGAATGTGGAACTGTTCTAGACATACGGTATGGTTGGCAGGGTTGATGCTGCTGATATTCGGGGCTTGTAGTAGTGAGAGCACCGAAGAGCCGGATCCTGTGCTCGATATTTATGTCTATTCGCCTGGGAAAGGGACGGTGACTCGCAGTGTGTCGGCGCCGACGGCGGAGGAGAAGCGGGTACACTCGCTGACGTTGTGGGTGTATAAGAGCAATAGTGACACGCAGCTGGGCAGTCTGACGCTGAGTGCGGAACAGTTGGAAAGCCTGAACGAGAAAGAGTCAGGGGTGTACAGCATCCCGGTGACGAGCCTCTTCGCACGGAATCCGGAGCCGGTGGACGTGTATGTACTCGCGAATGTGTCGGCTAACAACACCGGTACGATGCTGGATCCGACGATTGCGGATAAGACGAGTCTGGAGAATGCGCTCTTCAATGGTGGCTATTACTACGGTTTTGTGCGTGGTGACGGCGGCTACAGGGCGGTAACGGAGATATCGGGCGAGGGTCTGCCGATGTCGGGCGTGGTCCGGGGCAGGTCGGTGACGAACGTGAACGCGGTACTGCATGTGACGGACGCTAACCTGGGGTTGGTACGTGACGTGTCGAAGATCCGTCTGGTGTTCTCTTCCTTGACGGGAGCGGACAAACTGTATATCGACGAGGTGAAACTGGACGGGGGCATGATGTATAACAGCACGTATCTCTTCGTGAACGACGAACACCCGTATTTCAGGGTGGGCGAGAACGGAACGTTCAACCGTGAGGTGGTGTTGGCGACGGCGTTGAAGGACGAGGAGGGCTACCCCCAGTATGTGAACTCGAACGGAAACCCGCGTCAGTATGCCTATGAGAGCGGCATGGACGAGTCGATGTATGAGGCGAAGATCACGGAGGGACTGGAGAAGAAGGAACTGACAGAGGCGCCGACGGTATATCTGCCGGAAAGCGACAAACGGTTGACAGGTACGATCACGTATCACTTTGCCGGGAGTCCGTCGGAACATCACGAGACGCAGTTTATGATGCTTGGCGGTGACTTCAGACGTAACCAGACGTGGATCGTGTATGTGTATTACACGGGAGCATCACGACTGGATGTGAGTACGGTGAATGTGACCAAGTGGCAGAACGGAGGACAATGGGATCACGAGGTGCACAATTGGTAGTGAATAGTGAAAAGTGAAAAGTGAAGAGTGAAGAAGGTATTGACGATATTGATGATGGGCGTGATGCTGTGGGGATGTTCTGAGGAATCGGAGCAGAAGAACAGTGTGCCTGAGAATCCGTTGCGGCTGTCGGGGGTGACGCGTGCACCATCAGACGTGACCGCGGCCACGGACTCGCTGTCGCCGATACAGATCTTCCTGATGTCGGGTCTCGAGAAGACGGAAGGTAACTTCGTGTACAACACGACCCGGGGGGAGTGGATATCAACCATCGGTGTGAAGGAACTGGAGAACTACGTCTACGGCTTTGCACCTGCGATGGCAGCTAAGGGACAGGTGAGGACGGTGACGAGCGGTGCGACGGACTACAGTGAGGGCTGCGTGATGACATTGGATGAACTGACGGCCATCGGGGGTGAGGACCTCTGTGTGGTGACGGGAGTGAAGGCGGACAAGACGCCGATCACTGAGGTGCCTGAATTTGGCACGTTTAAGTTCGACAAACAGGGTACGACGAACTATATCGGACTGCTGTTGGACCACCTGTATGGGGCCATTGAGTTTAAGATCAAGGTGGGTGCGCGGTACAGTGAGCGGCGTGACATCTGGTTGAAAAAGATGGCTTTGACATCGACGCAGGCCGTGACACAGGCGACGGTGACGCTGAAGGCGAACACCACGGGCGGGAATCCTATCACTGACGTCCGCTATACAACGGCGGAAGGAGAACAGACGAATACGTGCTATGACTACGGAACGGACCCGACGACGACGAAGGGTTTGCTGTTGACGACGGAGGGAACGCGGTTTACGAGTTATTGTGCACCGATAGCGGGCCTCGACAAGAAGCTGAGACTGGTGTGTACATACGATGTATATAATAAGAAAGGTACCCGTGTCCGTGAGAACTGTACGGCGGAGAATAGTCTGGCCGGTATCAGTGAGGTGACGATCGGACGGGGGAAGAAGGTCATCGTCAACCTGACGGTGGAACCCACTTATCTGTATCAGTTGTCGGAAGACGAGCTGGACAATCCGGGGGTGAAAATAAAAAGTGAATAGTGAAAAGTGAAAAGTGAATAATTTGCTACCGCATGAAGAGGATATGGATCATAGTAGTTTTGAGCTTGTCTGCGTTGATGACGCAGGCACAGATCACTATTGGCGGTAGCGTGTATGGTGGTGGTAATGCTGGCGAGACGAAGGGAAGCACGAAAGTCACTGTGCATGCTGGAGACATCAATGCTGTCTATGGTGGCGCCCGTATGGCTGATGTGGAAGGCAATGCCTTTGTCAATATTGACGGTGAACATGCCTCTGACTATATCCTTATTAATAAGGTATATGGTGGTAACGATATATCTGGTACCATCAGTGCCACGAATGCGGCAGTGCCTGAAGAGCTGACTCAGAAGACAGCGAATAAGATTGACGGCACCTGGGATGCCTTTGTGCGTGTCTCGACTAAGACAGAAACCGTCGAAGGCAAAGTTCAGGAGACCGACGATGCCAAGAAGATCTATATCGGTCAACTCTTTGGCGGTGGCAATGGTAACTATACTTATGGCTCTGAGACTGATGGTAATGATGTCATCCATATTCTTAAAGACGCTGAAACGGGCGCTG
>JAEENF010000200.1 GCA_016283605.1 Prevotella sp. | reverse complement strand
GCTGCTGGATTCCAATGCCTCTGAGCATGCCGCCCGCATGGTGGCCATGCAGACCGCTACTGATAATGCCGACGAACTGCTTCGCGAACTGAACCTCCAGTACAACAAGAGTCGTCAGCAGGCTATTACCAGCGAACTCCTCGACATCGTCGGAGGCTCGGTGAATAATTAATGTTCAATGTTCAATCTTCAATGTTCAATCGTATATGAAACTTACAGGAAGAAGAGAAAGTAGTAACGTAGAAGACCGCCGCGGGTTGAGTGGCGGTGCGAAAGCCGGTATCGGCGGTATCGGAGCCATCATCGTGGCTGCCCTGTTCGCATGGATCAGCGGCGGCGATCCCGTGTCTGCCGGTCTGCAGGCCGCTCAGCAGCAGATGCAGGCCAAGACGGAGAGCGTCAATCCTGAGGAATTCACCGAGGAGGAACAGCAATTGGCCACCGAGTGCAAGCAGATTCTCGCCTCTACGGAGGACGTCTGGGGTAAGGTGTTCCAGCAGATGGGACGTACCTACGAACCCCCGACGCTGGTGCTGTTCACCAATCAGGTCAGCTCGGCCTGTGGTTCTGCCACAGCCGCTGTAGGTCCCTTCTATTGCTCTGGCGACCAGAAGCTCTACATCGACCTCTCGTTCTTTACGCAGATGAAGCGGCAGCTGGGTGTCGAGGGTAACACCTTCGCCTATGCCTACGTCATCGCCCACGAGATCGGTCACCATGTGGAGTATTCGCTCGGCATCCTCGGTAAGGCCCATCAGGCCATGAACCAGACCGACCAGGTGAAGGCCAATCAGATCAGCGTGCGTCTGGAGCTGCTGGCCGACTACTACGCCGGCGTCTGGGCTCACTACGAGGATCAGATGAACCACTCGATGGAGTATGGCGATCTGGAGAAGGGTCTCGAGCTGGCCAAGGCCATCGGCGACGACTGGCTGCAGAAGAAGGCGCAGGGTAGGGCAACGCCCGAGTCGTTCACCCACGGTACCTCCGACCAGCGTAAGCGCTGGCTCCGCCGAGGCTACGAGACGGGCGACATGAACACCTCGACCTTCAATATCCAGAATTACAACGACCTCTAAAACAAACACGTTGTAATATTACTCACAAAGAGAGGGGCACGCATCGCGCATGTCCCTCTCTTTTCATTGCAGACAAATCTAATTATGCATTATTAATTTTGCATTATAATTAGTTTTGGTCTCCTTCCTCGGAATCTGAGCCCGAGTTGATCACGAGGCTCGAAGCCTGAGCGGGCATCTGGAAGGTGCCGATGTACTCACCGTCGTTCTCAGTCAGCGAGACGTTCGAACCGTTCAGGGTTGCCGTTGGAATCTGACCCTCAGCGGGCGTCACGGAGATGTAGACGTTAGCACCCGAGGCGAGCGTGTCACCGCTGTTGATGGTCTCCTCGCTGTCGTTCTTCACGGTAGAGGTGCCACTGCCGCTCTTCGTGACAGTGCCTGCAGTTCTATCTGTCGCTGCCCAAGGGCGAGCGCCGCATCATGCCACCGCTGGGACGTATCGGACTGCGTGAGCAGATGGCGAACGCTGGATCAAACGAGAAGGTAATGACGCAAGGAAGACATATTATTATATAGAGTCCGAACTCAAGTACAAAGAGGATTCGAAGAGAAGTGAAGCCGAAGAACAAGTCCTCCTTTTCTAAATAGTCTTTATTCTGTCAGGCCCGCCCATTATGAGCGGGCTTTTTTTGGCACACATTCGACATTGCACACATCACATCCTACTCCTCTCCTTCAATTTTTATAATTCCAACTTAGTACCCCAATTTTTCCTTTTTAATGTGTGACATGTGTGCCATAGAAATAGATACTATCGTAAATGGCTGATTATCTTGGAGTTTTTGTTTGCATGATGGGTGGCACACTTCTGACACACATCTAGCACACATTGTAATCTGTGACAGCCTTACTGCCGTTTCTCCCGTCCTTACGGCTCCCCCTCGACGAGCCGTAATCTCGCCCTCGACGACATTACGGCTCACTGCTCACGACATTACGGCTCGTATCGCTGGGGCCAGGCCCCAGTGATAGGTGCCGAAATATTCCTTCGTTTGGGAGGAGGTGAAGTGAAAAGATCATAAGCTCATGGGGACAGTCCTAGGTTGTTAAGTTAGCATACCGTTTTATGCTATATTTTTAACCACATTCATTCTTTTAATGGAGGGGTTTGGCAATAAGTTGTCCCCTCTCCATTTCTTGATGTCGGTAATGGTAGTTCTG
>JAEENF010000199.1 GCA_016283605.1 Prevotella sp. | reverse complement strand
GGGGCACGGGTTTGTAGCCGCTATGGTATTCGTAGTAGCGCTTGCGGTTGAAGTGTTGGATGAGAAATTGTTTCAGGGGATGGGCGATACGCAGGGGCATATCGTAGTACATCTTTGCGATGCCGAGGGGCATGCGCACAGGTTGGTCGTTGCGGTACATGGGACACGTCTCGGTCTGCATTGCCGGATTGTTGAGGTTGACGCAGGCGGTGAGGCGACGATCCTTCGGTACATAGGCGAGCAACAGCCTGCGGAGACAGTGCTCGCGCAGTGGACATGTCTGCGAATGACAGATGGCATAGCTCTTGGCTGCCTTTTCTGCGAACAACTGTTCGCGGGTCTTTGGTTCGGTAACTTTTTGCTTCATGGTGCAAAGATAGCAATAAAATGTGATACTACAAAATTTTATTCTAACAAATATTCCATTTATCTATTCATTTATTCATTCTTATAACTAATTTACTTATTATTAAGTGTTTAATTAATGAATAGTATTAAAACTTTGTAAGTTAACTATTCATATTTGTGCAATTATTTAGCCTATAACGCAACAGAATACTATCTTAATGAACTAATAGAAAGTAAGTTACACGATAGTAACTCAAATAGTAACACTTTGTATCTATTCCTGTAACAACTTGTCACAACCGTTGTGACAAGTTGTTTCCATTATTGTTACAATTCTGAAACACTTTTTATTCTTGATGCGGAAAATTAGGATTATCAATGAAAACGGCTGGAATATGAATAGTTATGGCACTATTCATAGGCACTGTTCATAGTATAACTGCCTAAAAATAAAAAGGTTATAATGAATAATGAATAGTGAATTGTATTTTTACTATATTATTTGATTAATTCAAAATTTTTTAGTACCTTTGCAGCTGAAAACTAAAAACAAGAAGATATGACCAAGGTAACTATCGTCAAGAACTATCGTAACATGGAAACGCTCAGGATAACAGACCTATCTGAGATCGTCCATTTGATCCAGTCGTGTGAGTACCACGATGCTGTGATGGACGTGATGGGCATCTCGCTCTACACGGAACTCAGGCGTCGGGAGGACGGCAGCGTGTGGGGTGCCAGCAACTTCACCGACAAAGTGCCGCGCGTCTGTTTTGCCTCTGCGATGGAGAACCGCAACCGTCAGCGGGTGCGCAAGGGCTATACAGGTCTGGCGCTGTTGGAGGTCAACAATCTGTCGAGTCACGACGAGGCCGTCGCCATCCGTCAGGGAGCGGCCCTGATGCCGCAGACACTGCTGGCATTTATCGGGGCGAGTGGGAGAAGTGTGAAGATTGTGTGCAGGGGCGAGCTGTTTAAGGACGGACTGCCTGAGGCGGATGAGGACATCAGGAAATTCCACCTGAATCTGTATGAGAAGGCCCGTATGGTGTATAACGCCCAGCTCGGCGTGACTATCGACAAGCTGGAGCCCCATCTGGAGCGCACCTGTTACCTCGGAGCCGATGCCGACCTGTACTACAATCCGATGGCACAGCCTTTCTATACAGACACCTCTGACCTGGAACAGGCCCTCAAGCCCATTCAGCCGAAAGACACGCTGCCCGATGACATTGTGCCTGGTCACAACCGTTACTCGGCACAGTGTCTTGTCTACGAATACAACCTCTCGAAAGCCTTTGACGACGTGACCGCCATCTATGGCGACGACAACGAAGAGAGGGACACCCTGATTGTTACCCGTCTGGCAGAATACTGCCGTGAGACAGGTCTCGACATGGCCTTTTCCCGCCGACAGACATTGATGAGTTTCAGATGGGGCAAATATCCTGACGTGGTGACGAAGATCTTCGAGAATGCCTACCGTCTGGAGCATGAGAAGAAATACTACCAGCGGAAGAACATGGTACGTCCCACGAAGAACATCCCCTCGGAGACCTTGCTGATGATGAAGATCGACATCTTCCTGAACAGCAACTACGACCTGAGGAAGAACGTAATGCGCGGCGTGGCCGAATACCGCGTCAGGACGGGACACGGCTTCGGTTTCCAGGACCTGACGACGGAGGCCCGCAACTCCATCACCATCAAGGCTCTGTCGCAGGGCATCAAGTGTTGGGACAAGGACATCATGCGCTATGTCAACAGCAACGACATCCGGCTCTACTGTCCGATGGATGACTTCCTGGAGCACCTGCCGAAATGGGACGGCAAGGACCGGGTGGAAGTCCTGGCCCGCCGTATCAAGACCAGCTACGAGGACTGGCCACACCTCTTCCATATCTGGATGCGCTCAATGGTAGCCATGTGGAAGGGCAAGGGACAGTTGACTGGCAACGCGCTCGTACCTTTATTGATAGGCCGGCAGGGTTGCGGCAAGACGAGTTTCTGTAGGATCCTGCTGCCGCGAGACCAGCGCGAATACTACAACGACCGCATCAATTTCAAGAACGAGCACGACCTGAACCTCGGGCTGACCTCGTTTGCGCTGATCAACCTCGATGAGTTCGACAAGATCACCCAGCGGCAGCAGATCGTATTGAAGTACCTCGTGTCGACGAGCGACCTGAAGTACCGTCCTCCCTACGGCACAGCCTATTCCAGTCATCGCCGCTACGCCTCGTTCATTGGCACCACCAACGAGCCGATGCCGCTGACAGACCCTACGGGTAGCCGAAGGTTCATTTGCGTCACCGTCGAGGGCGACATCGACTTCGAGACGCCTGTGGACTACGGTCAGCTTTATGCCCAGCTGAAATACGAGGTGGAACAGCAGCGTGAACGCTATTTCCTGACGAAGGAGGAAGAGGCGGCACTGATGCAGCACAACCTGCGCTACCAGCAGATCAGCGGTCTGGGCGAGATGCTGCTCTCTCTCTTCGAGAAACCCGATGGCACGCCGAAGGAAAACCCTGACCATGGCTACTGGATCTCCGTCAAGGACATCTCCGCCCGTCTGAAGGAGGTCTTCAAGGGAGCCTACAAGCCCGACGACGGCACGCTGGTGAAGATCGGCCAGTTCCTGAGCCGTCCGGAATATAAGTTCGAGAGCGACCGCAAGACCCGCGGCTGGTGCTACTGGGTGAAGGACAGGAAGGGCTAGGACTGCTTCTTTATTTTAAACTTTCTCTATCAACACGACGGCATAGGCGGAGATGCCCTCTTCACGACCTGTGAAGCCGAGTTTCTCGGTGGTTGTCGCCTTGATGGAGATATCGTCAACGTCGCAACC
>JAEENF010000198.1 GCA_016283605.1 Prevotella sp. | reverse complement strand
CGATAATTTTTGGTGGTTTGCAAACTAATTTGTAACTTTGCTCCCGCATTTACAATCAACTATTCAATTAATTAACAACTTATGATGAAAAGACTATTCTTACCTCTTCTGCTCTTGGTAGCAGTCTCTGCAAATGCAGCAGAAAACCCCGTGTTAACGATCGAAGGTGGTCAGGTTCAGGGCGTTTTGGCCGATGACCATCCTGATGTGTATGTCTATCGTGGCATTCCTTATGCTGCGCCTCCTATTCGCGAGAACCGTTGGAAGGCTCCACAGCCCGTTCTCCCCTGGAAGGGTGTGAAGATCTGCGACACCTTCGGACGCCCGAGTTATCAAGCTATCCAGTACACTGGTGGATACTACACCGAGTGGGGCTACGGCAAGGAGGCCGCCTTCAGCGAGGACTGTCTGTATCTGAATGTATGGACGAAAGCTCCTGGACAGGTTGGCAAGAAACTGCCTGTGGCGCTGTGGATTCATGGTGGTGGCTATCGCGAGGGCTTCGGCTCAGAGCCTGAGTTCGACGGTCAGGAGTGGGGTGCTAAGGATGTGGTGCTCGTCTCTATCAACTACCGTCTGGGTATCTTCGGATTCCTCTGTCATCCTGCATTGGCTGAGGAGAGTCCCAATAAGGTTTCAGGTAACTACGGTATCCTCGACCAGATTGAGGCCCTGAAGTGGATCAAGAAGAATATCGCCCAGTTTGGTGGCGACCCCAATAACGTGACCATCTTCGGACAGAGTGCCGGCGGTGGTAGTGTTCGTACGTTGTGCGAGTCTCCGTTGGCTCGTGGCCTGTTCCACAAGGCTGTGATCATGAGTGCTCAGGGACTTGCTATCCCCAATCCTAATGGTGGTGGTATGATGGGTGGCCGTTACGGCGGTGGTTCCATCGAGGACGCTGCTAATAATGCCAAGAAGATGTTCGACTGGGCTGGAATGACTGATCTTCAGAAGATGCGTCAGGCCTCTACGGAGACCGTCTTCGCTCTGCCGACGATCTACCAGCAGGTGAACAATCCTGCACCGCAAGGAGGCGGTATGATGGGTATGATGCGTATGGGTATGGGCTTTATGCCGATGATCGACGGCTATGTCAGCGTGAAGAGTTTCGACGATGCTACGCGCGAGGGCACGCTCGCAGACGTACCTTATATGATTGGCTTCACCCTCAACGATATGGGTAATATGGCTCCCAACATCGCTGAGTTCTGTAAGGTTCGTGCTGAGAAGGGTGGTAAGGCCTGGGCTTATGAATTTGCCCGTCCTCTGCCTGATGATGGCAGCCATCCTGAGGTCACCCAGCGTCTGAAGGGTGCCTTCCACTCCTCAGACCTTTGGTTCGTGTTCAAGAGCCTGAAGCATTGCTGGCGTCCTTGGACCAAGGGCGACTGGGATCTTTCAGAGAAGATGCTGACCGCTTGGACCAACTTTGTGAAGTATAGCGATCCTAACGGTCCTAAGGGTGGCGCATGGGCTCCCTGCACAGAGAAGAATCCTAAGTTCATGGTGTTCAAACTGAACGACAAGGACGCTGAGGCTTCTGTCTATGGTGAGCCGGAGATAGCTCCACAGCAGGGCTTTGGAGGCTTTGGCGGCTTCCCAGGTGGCGGCCGTCCTGGCGGTGCCGGTAGCAGATAAGTTTTATCGCTCTACAATCTTATAGACGTGCCCTGAGGTCTTGCGGTCACTCTCGAAGTCGAACTGCTGGTTGCTCAGGGCACGTCCTAGTTTCTCATACGACGTCTTGGGGTCGTAGTTGGTGAAACGCTCTTTCAGCAGTTCATGTATCTCTGGCAGCGTCCACCAGCGTTCTTGCTCTGTGGGCTTCGGTTTGCGGAAGGTCTCGCCGATCATCTCCACCAGGTCGTTCAGCTTCTGATAAGGCTCGTTCTCTTTAATCAGCGTGGCGATTTCGGCGTTGTCCAACCAGTAGTGCTCCCCACTATTAAACAGGTGAAGCACCTGGGCGAAGAGCTGACGATGTTCGAGATTATCCTCGAAGTCGATGTTCTGACCAGGAGTGATGCCCACGCAGACAAAACGCCTGCTGCCCGTTGGATCTACGAGTGGTTTCTGTTGGTTGGTGGTGCCGATGAAAGAGGTGTAACGACGGAACTGCTTGATAGTCTTGCCGTAGGGCGGACGGAACTTCACCTCAGCCGACGACAGCAGATATTTCAGTACAATCTGCTGTGACGAGGTGGTCTTATCGAACTCGTCGATATTGATCAGCGCAAACATCGTGAGGGCGATGTTCAGGTCGAACT
>JAEENF010000197.1 GCA_016283605.1 Prevotella sp. | reverse complement strand
TCGGGCACAGGGATACCCTGTAACAAAATAAACTCGTGGGGTATCTGTACCATGATACCCGCACCATCACCGGTCTTGTCGCGTGTCTCGGCGCCACGGTGTTCCATGTTCTCAAGCACCTTCAGTGCATTGTCGACCAGATCATGACTCTTTCCGCCGTGGATGTTTACCACCATACCCACGCCGCAAGCGTCGTGCTCATAGTCACTCTGGTAGAGTCCTTTGTGTTGCGTTTGAAGTTTGCAATGTGTCATATTATCCTTACTTTTTGTGTCAATCTGCATGAATTTGGCTGCAAAGGTATGTCATTTTGTAATCTTAACCAAACTTTTGCTTACTTTTCTCAAGTAAAAATTTAACCCTTCTGACAATTTGTTCATTTTTTGCTCATTTTTCTTACATTATGAAAACTATCACACTTCCTCTTCCCCCTATTCCTTACACATTGTCATTTTGCCTAAAAATTAAGGCCGCTGTGTTCGAACACAACGACCTTAATCCTATAATATTTCTGCCATTTTATATCAGAATATCAGCCAACTGCTCCAGCTGGGCCTCATCGCCTGCCTTCATACGCGAACGGATTGTCACCATTGGCTCTACGATTTCGCAGTCCTTCATGGCTTCTATCATCGTGCGCATTACTTTGCCTGCTGTGGGTGCCCAACTGCCGTTTTCGATGATACCAAACTTGCGCTTCTGGTAGTTCTTGATTTGCAGGTGATACAGGAAGTCGTGCATTACGGGGAATACGCCTGCATCGTAGCTCGATGCTGCTACAACCACCGTAGGATAGCGGAAGGCATCCTCGATGACCTCAGCCATATCCTCACGACTCAGATCACTTACTACTACCTTGGGCGCGCCCTTCTCGCGAAGTATCTCGCCTAAGCGCTCAGCAGCCTTCGCTGTACCACCATGAATGCTGGCATAGGCTATCAGTATTCCCTCGCTCTCGGGCTCGTACTTGCTCCAGGTATCATACAGGCGCACAGCCTCAGCCAGGGCCTCACCCTTAAGCACAGGACCATGCAGCGGACAGATTGACTGCACATCCAGGGCTGCCAGTTTCTTGATGACACTCTGCACCTGACTGCCATACTTACCACAGATATTAAAGTAATATCTACGCGCCTCGCAAGCCCAGTCATCAGACTCGTGTACCAGTGCTCCAAACTTACCAAAGCCATCAGCACTGAACAACACTTTATCAGTGGTGTCATAACTCATGATCACCTCTGGCCAGTGTATCATTGCTGCACCGATAAACTGCAACGTATGCTTGCCCAGCGCCAGTGTATCACCCTCTTTTACAGTAATCACACGACCTGTAAAATCAACGCCATCAAAAAAGTTCGACAGCATCTTTACAGCCTGAGCGCTGCATACCAGTTGAACCTGAGGATAAGTCTCCAGCATCCAAGCAATCAGTGCCGAGTGATCGGGCTCCATGTGGTGAGCCACCAGATAATCTGGCTGTCTGCCATTAAGAGCCGCAGTAAGGTTTGCCTTCCACTCCTCGCCCTTACGAGCATCAGCCGTATCAAGCACCGCTATCTTCTCATCATCAATCAGATACGAGTTATAACTCATGCCCTCAGGCACCACATACTGACTCTCAAACAAATCGATGTCCAGATCGTCTACACCGATGTACTTAATCGCATCACTAATCATATTCATAATTATTCTGATTTTACAATTTGTTTGCAAAGATAATCAAAAAAATCACATAACATGATATTTCGCAGCGAAATTACGAAAAAGAATTGAAATTTGCATATTTTTGGCTCATGCAGCCCACGATAATTTGGTTTTCCGGCTAATTAATATGCCTGTTCGTGGACACCTTTGACGGCACGACCTGAGGGATCGTTCATGCCTTTGAAGGCTGCATCCCACTCGAGAGCGATGGCAGTAGAACATGCTACCGAGGCCTCGCTGGGAACACTCTTGGCAGCAGAGTCAGATGGGAAGTGCTCGGCAAAGATGCTGCGATAGTAGTACTCTTCCTTGTTCTTTGGCGGGTTAATGGGGAAGCGTTCG
>JAEENF010000196.1 GCA_016283605.1 Prevotella sp. | reverse complement strand
TGCAACAAGTGATACATACCGCCAGCGAGGGGTTTTACGACACCCTTCATCTCAAGATTGAAGAGCATTGCCGTTAATTGGCCGATGGGAATACCCGACTTCACACTGAGGATGTTCAGTTGCAGATCGTTGGTCTCTTGCAACAGATTCACCACTTTCATCTCTTCCGGCGAGAGGTCTGGGAATAGATCCCTCTCGATTCCATCGGATAAAGCCGTCTTCCTTTTGGTTTCATCCTGCCATCCCATCGCACGCACGAAGTCATCGGCATTGGAAATCAGCGCAGCCACATTGTCACGTATCAGATTGTTACACCCTTGGGAACACGACATGCCAACAGCTCCAGGAAAAGCGAAGACATTGCGGTCATAGCTTTGGGCAATCTCCGCTGTGATGAGACCTCCGCCTTTTGCCTTGCTTTCGATGACAATGCAAGCATCCGAAAGGCCAGCCACAATACGGTTACGACGCACGAAGTTCGGCTTGTCGGCATTCGTCTGGGTCATAAACTCCGTCAGTAGTCCACCATGAACAAGCATCTGCGCCGCCGTATCACGATGGTGATAAGGATAAATCTGATCGAGGCCGTGAGCCAAGACCGCAACCGTAGGATAACCCTGTTCCAACGCCTGACGATGAGCATTGATGTCGACGCCATAAGCCAGTCCGCTGACAATCAGTACCTCAGGACAATGCATCCGCAGGTCACTCATAAAGCGACGTATCAAATCGATACCGTACTGCGTACACTGGCGGGTTCCCACGATACTGATAATCTTGGCCTGATTCAAGTCGGCATTACCTCTATAATATAAGACGATAGGTGCGTCGGCACACTCCTGAAGCCGTTGAGGATAGTCATCGTCGTTGAGCGTTAAGGCGCGGATCTGGTGTTCACGCATGTAGTTCAATTCGAAATCTGCCCGTTTCATCGGTTCATCCCAGTCCTTGAGAGCCTCCTTAAGACGAGGCGAACAGTCTTTGAGAATATCTCCGATATCATAACGGTGTTCGAAAATCATCTGTGCACTGCCTACGGTGCGATATAGTTCCAGCGCCTGCTGGAAATTGAAGTTGCTGATGCGCGTCAGCGCCATCGCATAAAAAACCTCTTGTTCCATATACTATCTCTTTAAATATTCATAGCCAAAGCGACAACGGAGGCATTCGCGCTTGTCGCAGTATTCCTTTTTGAGTTGGATAAGGGCCTGGGAGTCGCCTGCCGACTTGACAGGAAGTCCTACCTGTTGCCACATCCGGATGATATAGTTGTTCTCCGCCTTCAACTGCTCCAGAAAGTCGAAGGCCTTGTCGCAGAGCACCTCCTTACCCCGATGGCGGCCTACGGCAAAGAGCATCGGAATGGCCGTATTGATCATCAACAGATTCAGCGAGCCGTAAGAGAGGTGTTTTTCGTTCTTGCTACTCGTTGAGCCAAAGGTGTAATGCGTCTCCCAATAGGGTGTCACATGCGAACTGAAGAGTTTTTTGAGATCTTCCACACTCTCGCACTCAATGAGTTGACTGAGTCCGGCCTTACGCTGATAATACAGGCTGGCCAATTGTGAGATGCGGATATGCGGGAAGTTCTGCGGACGCAGACGAAGGAAGCGCCAGAGTTTAAAATCCATCGGTTTCATCGAGAATTTATGCGCCAGATAGAGGTATTCGTTACGAAGTTTCGCAAAATATCCCTCGTTGAGGGCGGCCTGCTGATAATAATCTGGCACAGCCTCTAACTCGAGAAGTCCGGCTTGTCCCATAAAGATCGCCTCGATCTGGAAGAGGTCGTCACGATGATGAGCCACCGCATTGAGCGGCACACCCCTGGCCCATTGTTCGAAAACCTCTCCGTTAATGCCAAAGCCATAATTGCGGGCAAGGGTCACGAAATAGGCATCCTCCCACGAGCCATTACACAGCTCTACCCGATGACAGATGGCCTCTGTCTTCTGTTCCAGACGTTCTGTCTGCAAAGCCGCCATCCAGGCATGCACCATCAACGGCGTCAAATCAGGAATCACCTTGTAACACGGCGGATAACTGTCAGTTTTCAGCAGTTCCTCGTAATGCTCGCTGACGCTCTGCGGCACATCTAGTTGGAGCTGAGGCAGATACTCGCCTTTGGAAGTCCTCACATCGGTATCAATGACGCCTGCCACATGCAAGATGACATTGTCATAATTGGAGTCTTTGTCGTGACCATGCAGATACCAGTCTGACGATTTGTCGTGAATCTCTACATTGCCCACCCAGAGCGTCCGGCCAATACAGACCTTCGCATTAAAGAAGTCAGGGCCCGCATTGCGATTATGCAGTCCTGTGTCAATCACCTCGACGTTTTTACCGTCGGTTGTCTTCAGTTCCTTTAAGGGGAACATCTTGTGCTTCCACACATAATGAAGTAATTGCTCCATAGCATTCTTTTTAAACGGTTAAACATTTTACGGCAGCAAAGATACGAACTTTTCCTGTAACTTCCAAATATTTCAGAAAAAATATGTACCTTTGCAGCCGAAATGAAGATAGGAAACATAGAATTCGGGCCTCAGCCAGTGTTTCTGGCACCTATGGAGGACGTCACAGATATCGGCTTCCGACTGCTCTGCAAGCGGTTTGGGGCAGCGATGGTGTATACGGAGTTCGTGAGTGCCGAAGCCTTGATCCGTGATGTAAAGTCGACCATCTCCAAGCTGACCATCAGCGACACAGAACGACCCGTAGGCATCCAGATCTACGGACGAGATGTTGAGGCAATGGTGGAAGCTGCCAAGATCGTGGAACAGGCCGGACCAGACCTGATAGACCTGAACTTCGGTTGTCCTGTGAAGAAGGTGGCAGGCAAAGGCGCTGGCGCAGGCATGCTGCAAAACATCCCCAAGATGCTGGAGATCACGCAGAAGGTAGTGGATGCCGTACAACTGCCCGTCACGGTGAAGACCCGTCTGGGTTGGAACCACGAGCAACTCATCATCACCTCGCTGGCTGAACAACTGCAGGACTGCGGTATTCAGGCGCTGACGATACACGGACGCACGCGCAGTCAGATGTACACAGGCAGTGCCGACTGGTCCCTCATCGGTGAGGTGAAGCGCAACCCTCGCATACATATTCCTATTATAGGCAACGGTGACATCCACTCCCTCGAAGAGGCCGACAAGGCCTTTGAGACTTACGGTGTCGATGCCATCATGATCGGACGCGCTACCTTCGGCTGTCCCTGGATCTTCAGTCGGGAGACGTTGACCTTTGACGAGAAACTGGATATCCTGGAAGAGCTGTTACATATCAACGTGGAACGGATAGACGAGAAGCGAGGCATCCTCCATACCAGAAGACACCTCGCTGCAACACCGATATTCAAAGGGATTCCCAACTTCCGTCAGACACGTATCGCCATGCTTCGTGCCGAGACGATGAACGACCTGTTAGGCATCCTCGAAGACGTCAGGAAACAATTCAGTTCCAGTTCATCAGCTGACGAAGGAAAGGCGTGAGTTCATCAGCCATCTTCTCGTCCTGATAGACGTTCGGATGCCAGTCGTTACCATAGAACGTCACATCGCTTATTGGTTCCATATCAAAACGATTGACCTCCTTATCGC
>JAEENF010000195.1 GCA_016283605.1 Prevotella sp. | reverse complement strand
ACGGGAGATCCGAAGGTCACTATCGGACAGAAGAAGGAATAAAAACTGGATAAAGAAATCCCCGCTCAGCCGAGCGGGGATTCCTTATCGCATAATTTTGTTTCGGAGAAAAAGATATTACTCCGGAAGTATTGAAAATTACTCCGAGAGTATTGATAATTACAAGGCCTTCCAACACTTTTTCGAAGGGGATGAAAAAAGTGTTGGAAGGCCTTCAAGCAAAAAATCCATAGCCAATGGTTTTTTATCTCTTCATGGCCTAGGATACCGTGCGATGCTTGTCGAGTTTCTTGAGGAAATAGTTGAAGGCTTCGAGGCCGACGAGGACGAGTAAAGTGGATGCGGCGGCGAGGATATAAAGACCGCCTCCGCAAGCCAGACCGATGGCCGCTGTCACCCAGAGACCGGCGGCGGTGGTGAGACCTCGTACCACATTCTCGCTCTTATGGAAGATGATGGTGCCGGCACCGATGAAACCGATGCCCGATACGACCTGGGCAGCTACACGGGAAACATCCCAGCGGTGTTCGGGGGAACCGAGTGCCCCTTCGAAGCCGTAGGCAGAGACAATCATAAACAAGGCAGAGCCTAAGGCTACGAGGAAGTGGGTACGCATACCGGCTTCCTTGGCCCGATATTCGCGCTCCAGACCGATGGCTCCGCCCAAAAGGGCTGCCACGAAGATGCGCAAGATAAATTCCCAAGTCATATCCATAACTATTCACTATTCACTATTCACTTTTCACTAAATTTTTCTTGTAGCAGCGGTGGCGGCGGATGACGACAGAGTCAAGGTACTGCCACTGCGAGAGGACGCCTGTGTTCGACTCCATCTGCGGACCTGTGATGGCCCATTTGAAGTTATAGGCCTGGAACTGACGGATAAGGTCGTCGAAGATCAGGGCATTGGCGCCTTTGCTACGATACTCAGGCAGGACACCGATGAGCAAGAGGTCGACAGTGTCGGTCTTGTGCCACTTCAGGATCTTCAGCAGATGCCACCAGCCGAAAGGCAGGAAACGTCCGTCGCGGGTCTTGCGCAACGCCTCAGAGAACGAGGGGAAGGTGATGCCGAAGCCTATCATCTTATCGCCATCCATGACAGCGGTCACCAGGTTCAGGTCGGCTATCTTGATGTAGTCGTTCACGAGCTTGTCGATCTGACTCTTCGAGAGCTCGGAGAAACCGTAGAGATCCTTATAGGTGGCGTTCAGCAGATGGAACACCTCACGACCGAAGCCTTCATCGACCAGTTCCTTCCGCGTGAACTTATGCACGCGGAGGCCATAGCGCTTCTGAATCATTTGGGTGGTCTTCGCAAACTTATCGGGTACGACCTCAGGAACCGTGACCTTATATTCCAGATAGTCGTTGTCCTTCAAGAAACCCCCGATACGCTCGATGTGCTGCGAGTAATAAGGGTAGTTGTAGTTGACGTACATCGTGGACAGTTCGTCGAAGCCCTCGATGAGCAAACCCTCACGGTCGGTATCGATGAATTCCAAAGGACCGGCAATCTCGTTCATGCCCTTCTCACGGCCCCAGTCCTCTACGGCTTTCAACAGGGCCGTACTCACCTCGATATCGTCGATGAAGTCGAACCAACCGAAACGGACGGCACGACGGTTCCAGCGTTCGTTGGCACGGTGGTTGATGATTGCCGCCACACGACCTGCCACTTGTCCGTCCTTATAAGCCAGGAAGTACTCAGCCTCACAACACTCAAACGACGGGTTCTTGTCGCGTCGGAGGGTGGCCATCTCATCGGAATATAAAAAGGGCACGGCGTGCTTACAGCCGCGGTAAAGGTCGTAGTAGAACTGGATAAACTGTTCCAGTTGCTGCGAATTGGTAACTTTCTTTATCTCAATCACGCTGCAAAGGTACAAAAAAAAGTGAAAAGTTAATAGCGAAATGTGAAAAATAAAATATTTTTTGTACTTTTGCACCCAAAAATAAAGAAGGTACGTATGCAGACAAACAGCCATTTATCACGATTGATCCACGATCAGGCCCAGAAATACGGCGATCGCGAGGTGCTCATCTATAAGGACTTCGGTGGTAAGGAATGGAAATCCATGTCGTGGAACCAGTTCTCGCAGACGGTGAAACAGGTGTCGAACGCCCTGTTGAACCTTGGCGTGAAGGTACAGGAGAATGTGGGCGTGTTCTCACAGAACTCCGTGCAGTATCTGATGTGCGACTTCGGTGCATGGGGTATCCGGGCGGTGACCATCCCCTTTTACGCCACCTCGTCGGAGCAGCAGATCCAGTTTATGGTGAGCGACGCCAAGATGCGTTTCCTCTTCGTAGGTGAACAGGAACAGTATGACAAGGCCCTTCGTATCGTCTCGATGTGTCAGACCCTGGAGCGCATCATTGTGTTTGACAAGAACGTACGTATCTCCTCTCACGATCCCAATGCGATGTATTTCGACGACTTCCTGAAGCTGGGTGTGAATCTCCCCCGTCAGACGGAGGTGGAAGCCCTGCAGGCACAGGCCTCGATGGACGATATCGCAAACATTCTCTATACCTCTGGTACGACCGGTGACTCGAAGGGCGTCATTCTGACCTGTGGTCAGTATCATGCCGCTATGGAGGCCAACAACAAGTGTGTACCTGTAGGCGAGAACGACCGTGTACTGAACTTCCTGCCCTTCACGCATATCTTCGAGAAAGGCTGGAAGATTCTCTGTCTTACGGAGGGCGCCAAGCTGATCGTGAACACCTACCCCCTGGAGGTGCAGCAGTCGATGAAGGAGACCCATCCGACGTGTATGTCGTCGGTGCCCCGTTTCTGGGAAAAGGTGTATATGGGTGTCCTGGAACAGATTGAGAAGGCCAATGCCGCCAAGCGGGCACTCTTCCAGCATGCCCTGAAAGTGGGTAAGAAACATAATATCGACTACCTGTCGAAAGGTAAGCGTCCACCACTGGCCCTGCACCTGGAGTATGAGATGCTGAACAAGACCGTCTTCTCGCTGGTGCGTAAGGAACTGGGTCTGGAGAATGCCCACTTCTTCCCCACAGCCGGTGCAACGGTGAACCCGAAGGTGGAGGAGTTTGTGCATGCCATCGGTATCAATATGATCGTTGGCTACGGTCTGACAGAGTCGTTGGCAACGGTATCTTGTAACCATCTGGGTGAACCCTTTACCGTAGGTGGCGTCGGTATCCCCATCGAGGGCATCGACATCAAGATCAGCGATGAGGGTGAGGTCCTGCTGAAGGGTCCGACGATTACCCGTGGCTATTACAACCGTGACGACCTGACGCGGGAGGCCTTTACTGAGGACGGTTATTTCAAGACCGGTGATTCCGGGTACCTCAAGGACGGTGAACTCTTCCTAAAGGAGCGTATCAAGGACCTCTATAAGACCTCGAACGGTAAGTATATCGCCCCGCAGATGATTGAGTCGAAGCTGTTGGTGGACAAGTATATCGACCAGATCGCTATCATCGCAGACCAGCGGAAGTTTGTGTCGGCATTGATTATTCCCGTCTACTCGCTGTTGGAGGAGTATGCCCGTGAGCATCATATCGCCTTTGAGACCCGTGAGCAGCTCTGTGCCGATAAGCAGATCAATGAGATGATGAAGGAACGTATCGACACCCTGCAACAGCAGTTGGCCCACTATGAGCAGATCAAGCGGTTTACGTTGCTGCCTCACCACTTCTCGATGGAGAAGGGCGAACTCACGAACACGCTGAAGCTCAAGCGACGGGTGCTGAATGAGAACTATCGCAAGGAGATAGACGCGATGTACGCGGAATAATTAATAATTCATAATGCATAATGCATAATTAATTATTATGATTACTCAGGATCAACTGAAGGATGTATTAGAAAGAGCGGATGCCTTGAAGAGGTATCTCGAGATAGATAAGAAACAGATGGAGTACGAGGAGGAAGATCTTCGTACACAGGCGCCTGACTTCTGGGAAGACCGGAAGCGTGCCGAGGAGCAGATGAAGAAGGTGAAGGGCATCAAGAAATGGCTCGACGGCTATAAGGAGGTCCGCACTCTGGCCGATGAGTTGCAGTTGGCCTTCGACTTCTATAAGGACGAGATGGTGACGGAGGAAGAGGTGGAGGATACCTATGCCCGTGCCATACAGGCCATCGAGGACCTGGAGCTGAAGAACATGCTCCGTCAGAAAGAAGACCCGATGGAGGCCGTGTTGAAGATCAACTCCGGTGCCGGTGGTACCGAGGCTCAGGACTGGGCATCGATGCTCATGCGTATGTATATGCGTTGGGCGGAGGCTCACGG
>JAEENF010000194.1 GCA_016283605.1 Prevotella sp. | reverse complement strand
GAAGGTATTGACATAGCCTTTACTGCTTTCACCTGAAAACTCCGTAGGGATCTTTATCCATGCACCGTCATTGAGTTCGGGTATGGAAACCTGTATGCCGGACTTGCTGATGCCTCCTTCGTCTGATACCAGAAAGCTTGTACCGTTGGACGTGAATTGCGTCGTTCCCTTGGAAGTTGAACTGCCACCACCTGAAACGCTACCGTCGATACCAAAGAACTGCGGTAAAGCAAGGGAAAGAGAAACGAAAGTGAGCGCACCCCCTGCGGTCATGAAGATGCGCTTGGCGGTATTCTGCGGATTGGTGTGCATGGAGTAATACACTGCAAACGCACCGACAACGGCTATAACGGCAGCTATGACATAGCAAAGCGCACGGACATAGGGCATGTAGGTCACAACACCGTCTGCTGCATCGCCGATACCAGAGGTTCCAGTATCAGCGAATGCTACAGAGGTGGTCAAAAGAAATAGGAATGACAAATAATTCTTCTTCATGCTTATACGTTTTAGAGGTTTAGCTGGTTGAGTATCTGCTCCTTGGTCTGCTCGATGGCATTGTGATAGACTTCCATCTGCTTGGGGAAGTATTGCTCCAACCATTCGTCTTTTTCTATATTCTCATTGATGAACTTTATCGCTAACTGACGGTCGATTTCGATGGCGGCTTCACCAGACTCGCTGTTGTTGAACCATGCCTTCGTCCACCACCTGATGCCGCTTCGGTCGGGATAGACACTCACCAGTCTCGGTATGTCGAAACTCTGGATGTCTATTTCCAGTTCGGCAAGTGGGTCTATCAGGCCGCTGCTGGCTACGGCTTCGTCATAGGCTTTTTTTTTACGGCCTCACTCATGGTGCTCAGAAATATCTGATGACGGAGTGCCATGTAATTGAGGAAGTCCGCAATCAGGAGGTTCTGCACCTTCTCAGCCAAGGGGATGCTGCGTGTGCCCATGCCCAGAGGATTTGCCATGCTCGGAAGGGTCTCGAAGAAGTAGTTCTTCATCGCCGACATGGTGAAGATGTTGCGAAGGGCAAGCTCCGTATGCTCTGGCAAGGCATAGATACCAGAAGACAAGTCCTGCATGTAGTCCGGGAACCAACGCATCATCAGGTCTTCAATCTCCTTCTGGTCTTTGTCGTACCTGGTATGCACGTCCATGTCGATGGTCACGAACTGCGGAACAGCTCCGGGAGTGCCGTTCTGCTCCAAGGCTTTCATATTGCCATATACCATCGTCAGGAACTCCAGAGGGTTCAGCTCTTCACCATTGTACTTAACTTCCATGTGGAGCAAGTCGGCTGAAACGGCCACCACCTGACCGGCCTTGACTTCCGTTCCGTAGTTGGCAAAGACATTACTGAGGTGTGAATAAGTCACCTCGTAAAGGCCATATCGGATGACCTGGTAGATACCATGGACGGCATCGTTGCCGAGTCCCGTCACCTTGCCTGTGGCTAAGGCAGAAAGCAGATAGTGCTTGACTGGAAAATCGACTCCGTGATGGAAGAACATTTCCCCTGTCTTGGGATGCTTCTGCTTTCCGTAGCCCAAAGACATCTCTACGTCTTTTCCTTTCTCCTCGAACGGCATACAGTAGCCGCTGTCCGACTGGAGCATCATATCCTGCGTAAATTTCATGCTTTTTATATGTTTTATGATGAGTTATGATTATCGTGAACGATGAATGACTGTCCGCTCTTCCTCCGGCGCATAGACAACTACTGGTTGTGGAGTCTGTGGTGTCTGAGTCTGTGCCAAAGCCCTCTGTGGGTCAGGAGCTGGTGTCTGTGGCTTCTGCTGTGCCATACCGCCTCCCATAGTCTGCTGAAGAGTGGCATTGTTACCAATCATCATCATGCCAAGCAAGGCTCCGGCAATCTTGCCCATCCAGCCGAAACGCCCGAAAATAAGGAAAGCCGATGCAACGAGGCCGAGCATACTCATACCCGAGACATTGCCGCTGAAGAGGTTGCTGAAGAAGTTGCTGAACATGTTGCCGCCGTTGCCATTGGTCATACTGCCAAGGAAATTGCTGATGCCATTCAGGTTGTTGTTGGCACCATTGACAGCCTCGCTGACACCGTTCATGGCATTGCTGGCTGTCTCGCCAAGGTTGCTGACGGCATTGCCGACACCTTCCACCTTCTCGCCAACGCTGTCGATGGTGTCAGAACCGACAACGGCATCACCGACGATTCTGGCGACGCTCTTGTCTGTGGTCAGCTTCTCCCATGCGACATAGCCGGTGGCTCCGCCTATGGCTGCTGTCTTCGTGGCTGTACCCATTCCCTTGATGGTCTGCTGTGGATGGAGGACGGAGTGGCCGACGGTCTTTGCCGTTGCTTTTGCACCGCTACCCATGAATTTCAGTCCGGCTTTCAATACTGTTGCCCAACTCATATCGCTTCTGTTTTGATTGAGGTTTCACTTATTCGTTCTTCACTGTTTTGCTGCCCGTTTCCAACGTAGCACACTCTGCTCGACGATATTCTTCTTGTCTGCTCCCGTCCTGGCATTGTAGTCAATCTCTGCCCAGACATCACCCAAAGAGGTGTATTTCACGGCTTTGGTGAGCCGTTGCAGTTTCTTGTTCATCAGCTTCAGCTTGGGCCTGATGCCGAAGATGACCTCCATGCGTTCCTTCTCGGTCATCTTAATATCAGCAAGACAGACTTGCCTCACGTCATTGACAATATCGACGCTGTTCAGGATGATTTCACGATAGATCTTATTGCGGTTGGAGGAAAGGGCCACGGCCAAGGCATTACTCGGATGGGCACTCAGCTGGTCGCTGAAAGCTCCGAGATTGCCGATAAGATGGTCTATCTCGTGATAGAAGCCATATATCTGTGCCGCATACATAATGATGCCATGGAAACTGTCGAGGTAGTTGTTGAACTCTTTCTGAAGGTCGGTTGTGGCATTCACCTCTTCCGTTATCCAGATATGTCCCGTTGATTCCAGGAGCATCATCTCTTCCTGCTGCTTCAGCTCTTTCTTGGCCTTATTGGTATAAAGGAGTATCATGGCCGCCAAGGTCGGGTCTTGCCCCTGCGCCAAGACAGTGCTCCCACCGACTCCCCAGAAAGGGAGGATGAGAGTCACTGTCAGCAACAGAACAAACTTATGGCAAAGGTATTTCATCATTTCGCATTCCTTTTTAGGGTCTCACTATTCTTGAAGTCCGCTTCCATCTTCCGAGAGCTGCCTCTGCAATTTCTCCATTGCTCCTGTCGAGCATTCCGGCAGTGGCGTTCTCCCAGACATCCATCATATTGTAATAGCGGATGGAGAGATAGAGCTGGTTCAGTTTCTTATTGAAGGCATCCAGTCGGTCGTTAAGTGCCCAGAGGGTCTTGCTTCGTTCGGCACCTGTGAGCATGTTCTCCTTGCCACCCTTCGCAATGGCATCCCTCAGAGTGGAATAGACACTGACCAGTTCGGTGGCTGTCTCGATATAGAGGTTGTTCATCGACATGGTGGCCACTATTCCCTGGGGATTGCCAGTGATGGCTTTCTTCAGATTACAGAGGTTGAAGAAGACTCTCACACCATCGTCATAGAGCGAGGTACAGGCTTTCAGGGTACTGGCATAGCCTTCTGCTGTTTTGAGATACTTGTTGTACTTCTTCTCCCAGGAGTGGATCATCGTAAACTCAGCAGCGATGGTGTTCTGAAGGAGTGCGGTCTTCTGCTCATCCTCAATCTGCGCCTTGATCTGGGCATTGATAAGCTCGTTACCCTCGGCAAGGGCGACATACTCCAAGGGATTGCTGGATGCTATTTGGGCATTGACCGTTCCATGTCCCAACCACAACAGGGCGTAGGCAAGCAGAGCCGCCATCAGCCACCTGTT
>JAEENF010000193.1 GCA_016283605.1 Prevotella sp. | reverse complement strand
ATGAGCGTTTTACAGGCATTCACACTACCCACAACAACTCGATCACAACAGGCCGCATCTACAAGACCGTTATTGACCGCGAGCGACACGGCGACTATTTGGGCAAGACGATCCAGGTGGTGCCGCATATCACGGACGAGATAAAGCGTCGCATGCTGCGTGAGGGTCTCGACGAAGGACTGGATTTCGTGATTACTGAGGTGGGCGGTACGATTGGTGACATCGAGAGTGCGCCGTTTATGGAGGCCATCCGACAGTTGCGCTGGCAATTAGGACGCGATGCGGTGTGCGTGCATCTGACGTATGTGCCGTATCTGAAAGCCGCCGACGAATTGAAGACGAAACCCACACAGCACTCTGTTAAGGAACTGCAAGGGATGGGTATCCAGCCCGACATCCTTGTCCTCAGAACCGAACGCCACCTCAGCGACTCTATACGCTTGAAGGTGGCATCTTTCTGTAATGTCGATTTGGAGTTCGTGGTGCAGAGCGAGGATATGCCAAGTATCTACGAAGTGCCTGTGAGTATGCAGAAGCAAGGGCTCGATGCCGCCATTATGCGGAAGATAGGCATTCCTGTGGGCGAGACACCAGCAATGGCTTCTTGGCATGAATTTTTGGAGAAACAGCGCAATGCGAAGCGCGAGGTGCATATCGGTCTGGTGGGGAAATATGATCTGCAAGATGCTTATAAAAGCATCCGCGAAAGTCTCAACTTGGCGGGTATCTACAACGACGTGAAGGCAAAGATTCATTTTGTGAATAGCGAAGAGATTACGGCTGAGAATGTCGCCTCGAAGTTGGAAGGTATGGCAGGCATCGTGGTTTGTCCAGGCTTCGGCAGTCGAGGTATCGAAGGCAAGATTATCGCAGCAGAATATGGCCGCACGAATGATATTCCCACATTCGGCATCTGTCTGGGTATGCAGATGATGGTGATCGAGTTCGCCCGCAATGTATTGGGCTACAAGGATGCTAATAGTGCTGAGATGGACGATAAGACACCACACAATGTCATCGACATCATGGAGGAGCAGAAGAATATCACCCAGATGGGTGGCACGATGCGACTGGGCGCCTATGATTGTGAACTTGTAAAGGGTAGCCGCACATTCGAAGCTTACGGCGAGAAGTCGCTTATCAGTGAGAGACACAGGCATCGCTACGAGTTCAACAATGCCTATAAGGACGAATATGAGTCGAACGGTATGAAGTGCGTGGGTATCAATCCTGCCTCCAACCTCGTGGAGATTGTCGAGATCCCAGAGAAGAAATGGTATATCGGCACGCAGTTCCACCCTGAATACTCCTCAACGGTGCTGCATCCGCACCCGCTCTTCATGGACTTCGTAAAAACATTGACCATTGAACATTGACCATTGAACATTTATGGAGCAATTAAAGCATGAGTGTGGTGTGGCGATGATACGCCTGTTGAAGCCGCTGAGTTATTACGAGCAGAAATACGGCTCGTGGCGCTACGGTTTCAACAAACTCTACCTGATGATGGAGAAGCAGCACAATCGCGGACAGGAGGGTGCTGGTATCGCTTCCGTCAGTCTGACGAAGGAGCCTGGCACGGAGTATATGTTCCGTGAGAAGGCCGAGGGCAAGGACGCCATCACGGAGATATTCTCTCGTGTGACGGAAGAGATGGCTGGCGAACTGCTGATGGGGCATCTGCGCTATTCGACCACAGGTAAGAGTGGACTGCAATATGTGCATCCCTTCCTGCGTCGAAATAACTGGCGGGCGAAGAACCTCTGTCTGTGCGGCAACTTTAATATGACTAATATCGACGAGGTCTTTCAATTTCTCACCCTACAAGGCCAGTCGCCACGTATCTATGGTGACTCGTATATCACCCTTGAATTGATGGGACACCGTCTGGATCGTGAGGTGGAGCGACTCTATGCCCTCGCGAAAGAGCAGGGATTGAAAGATACCGCTATTACTGACTATATCGACAACCACGTGGAGATGGCGAATGTGCTGAAAACCACGATGAGTCACTATGACGGTGGCTATGTGATGTGCGGATTGACGGGAAGCGGTGAGATGTTCAGCGTGCGCGACCCTTGGGGCATCCGGCCTGCGTTCTACTATCGCGATGACGAGATGATTGCACTCGCCAGCGAGCGCCCTGTGCTGCAGACGACATTTGATTTGCAGGCAGAGGACATCTGTGAACTCCAACCAGGCGAGGCACTCATAGTTCATAAGAATGGTGAGAGCCAACTGGAACAAATTATGCCTGCGCAACCCTTGAGTGCCTGCTCGTTCGAAAGGATTTATTTCAGTCGTGGTTCTGATCGAGATATCTATCAGGAGCGCAAACGATTGGGCGAACAACTGACGCCTGCTATCCTGAAGGCTATCGACGGCGATGTGGATCATACGGTCTTTTCGTATATCCCCAATACCGCTGAGGTCGCCTTCTATGGTATGACGGATGGTTTCCGTAAACTCCACGGAGAGGTGCGCACAGAAAAGGTGGTTTGGAAAGATATCAAACTGCGCACCTTTATCGCTGATAACTCTGAGCGCAACGATCTGGCTGCTCACGTCTATGATATCAGTTATGGTTCGCTGGAGGCAGGAAAGGATAACCTTGTGATTATCGACGACTCGATTGTGCGGGGTACGACGCTGAAAGAGAGTATCTTCAAGATTCTCGATCGTCTGCATCCCAAGAAGATTGTGATGGTGTCGAGTTCGCCGCAGATACGCTATCCTGACTACTACGGCATAGATATGTCGCGATTGGAAGAACTTTGTGCCTTCCGTGCGGCCATCGCGCTGATTAAGGATAGAGGTATGCAGAAATTGATTGCTGAAACGTATAAGGCCTGTAAGTATTCGCCAGCGTCACTGAACCATGTGCGTAATATTTATGAGCCCTTCACCGTCGATGAGATTAATACGAAGATTGTTGAGATGCTGCGGCCTGAGGGTATGCAGTCGCCTGTGGAACTGGTGTTCCAGAGTATTGAGGGCTTGCATCACGCCTGTCCGAATCATCCAGGTGACTGGTACTTCACGGGCCATTATCCCACGCCTGGCGGCATCCGACTGGTGAATCAGGCGTTTGTGAATTATGTTGAACAAGTTTTGAAAATGCAATTATAACAACTAAAAAAGATAAGATTATGTGTGGAATCGTAGCAATATTGAATGTAAAAGAGCAGACGCATGCTCTGCGTGATAAGGCATTGAAGATGAGTCAGAAAATCCGTCACCGCGGACCTGACTGGAGTGGTATTTATTGTGGTGGAAGCGCCATTCTCGCTCACGAGCGACTGAGCAT
>JAEENF010000192.1 GCA_016283605.1 Prevotella sp. | reverse complement strand
CTCGTTCATTGGCACCACCAACGAGCCGATGCCGCTGACAGACCCTACGGGTAGCCGAAGGTTCATTTGCGTCACCGTCGAGGGCGACATCGACTTCGAGACGCCTGTGGAGTATGACCAACTCTATGCCCAGCTGGAATACGAGGTGGAACAGCAGCGTGAACGCTATTTCCTGACGAAGGAGGAAGAGGCGGCACTCATGCAGCACAACCTGCGCTACCAGCAGATCAGCGGTCTGGGCGAGATGCTGCTCTCTCTCTTCGAGAAACCCGATGGCACGCCGAAGGATAATCCTGACCATGGCTACTGGATTTCCGTCAAGGACATCTCTGCCCGTCTGAAGGAGGTCTTCAAGGGAGCCTACAAGCCCGACGATGGCACGCTGGTGAAGATTGGCCAGTTCCTGAGCCGTCCGGAATATAAGTTCGAGAGCGACCGCAAGACTCGCGGCTGGTGCTACTGGGTGAAGGACAGGAAGGGATCGACAGAAAAAGTTTTAACAAACTTTCACTCATTAAGGTAATATATGAAAAAAATCGGGCTGATATTTGGTCAGTCCGATTTTTCTTCACTTAAACACAAAAGCACGATGTCTTTATGCTTCTTTATTTTAAACTTTCTCTATCAACACGACGGCATAGGCGGAGATGCCCTCTTCACGACCTGTGAAGCCGAGTTTCTCGGTGGTTGTCGCCTTGATGGAGATATCGTCAACGTCGCAACCGATGACCTCTGCCATACAGGCTTTCATCTCTGGGATATGAGGATTCATCTTCGGACGCTCAGCACAGATGGTGGCATCGATGTTCACCAGACGGTAACCCTTCGTGGCAATCAGTTCGATGGTCTTACGCAGGATGATCTTGCTGTCCATGCCGTCGGTCTCTGCCGAAGTGTCAGGGAAATGATAGCCGATATCCCGCATGTTCGCCGCACCAAGGAGTGCATCGCAGACAGCATGTAATAACACATCGGCATCGCTGTGACCCAAGAGGCCCTTCGAATGCGCTAACTTAATACCTCCCATCCAGAGGTCACGTCCTTCAACTAACTGATGGACGTCGTATCCCATTCCAACACGAATCTTCATTTCTTAAACAAGTCTTTGATGCCGTCCATATCGAAGGCGAGGGTGAAACGTAAGGTCTGATCTAACGGATTACTGCGGGCTGTGGAGATGACATAACCCACATCGAGCGAGAAGACATTCATACGGAAGCCGCCACCGATGGTGAAGTACTTCAGGTTGCCTTTCGACTCCGCCTGATGGTGATAGCCTGCACGCAGTGAGAACTGGTCGTGATAGATATACTCGGCACCTACGCTCCACTGGATCTCCTCCATCTCCTCCTTGAAGCCGCCAGGGGCATCGCTGAAACTCTTGAAGACACCGCTGATGGCACTGATGTCGCTGTACTCACGACGTACACGGTCCTGATAGTCGGTGTTCGACTCGCCCTCCTCCTGAGCAGGAACAGTGGGCACCAACAGCTTATTGGCATCGGCTGTGAGTGTGAAACGGTTATACTCATCCACAGGAATCATCAACGAGGCACCGAGTCGCAGGTTTGCAGGCAGGAACTGACTCTCGTCGTCGCCGTAGAAAGAGATCTTACTACCGATGTTCGAGATGTTCAGACCCAGAGCCAACTGACTCTCGCGACTGCCCAGCATCAGGTATTTATTATAGTACATCGCCAGGTCAGCGGCAAAGGCTGAGGCCGGCTTCGAGTCTTCACTATAGTCATAGCGCAGGTCGCTGTAGATCCAACGGAGGGCTGCCGCCATCGAGAAGTTCTCGCTGAGCATCATCGAATACGCTGCGTCGAGCGACATCTCGTAAGGTTTCACCGTCATATCGCTGCCATCGGAGGTAAAGACCTCACCCAGGGAGAAGTAACGCAGTGAACCAGAGATCGCAGAGTAGTCGCCGATACGATAGTAACCTGACAGATAGGCGAGGTCGATGTCGTTTACCAACTGCCTCAACCACGGGGTGTAGTTCAGGGCGATACCTGCCCGTGAGATACAAAATGGATACTTTGCGGGGTTCCAATACTGTGAGTTGACATCAGGGTCTGTGGCCGCACCTACGTCACCCATACCTGCTGCACGGGCATCAGGGGCGATGGTCTGCGAGATGACCGCATGTTCCACAGGATTGAACATCGTGGTCTTGCTCTCGTCTTGGGCAGATGCAGTGAATAGTGAATAGTGAATGGTGAATAGTATCGCTATCACCCTCATCATCCGTATGTTACAAAATCTTTTCATCATCGAATATAACGTTATATTGTGTTTAATTATTGCCTGTAATGATTATTTTTTTAGCTTTCGACGACTGGCTGCTACCGTCGCTGCTGATGCTGACGCGGAAGAGATACACACCTGTGGGCAGGTGTCGTCCACCGTCGATGCCGAGGTTCCAGTCCAGGGTATAGGTGTCGTCAGAAGGTACACCAGACTCCTTATATCGCCATAACTGTCGTCCAGACATATCGTAGATGTCCAGCTGTACGTTGATCTCACAGCCAGCACGGTCGTGGGTGATGACGAAGCTGATGCCGTCGGTGGTGGAGGTGTGCTTGCAGGTGACGT
>JAEENF010000191.1 GCA_016283605.1 Prevotella sp. | reverse complement strand
CTATACCACTCCAGCAGCCAAAAAACGTCGCGCCATCTTTAATATGATTCAGATGCATTTGAAGCATCATCTACCTACACTTCGCAAGACGATAACACCCAAGGGAATCGGAAGTTCTTATACCCGCAGACATTGAAAACAATATTATTAGACTTCCTGAAATAGTTAAAGAAGTTGAGCGAGTGCAACACTTGAATTATATTAAATAATGAAAAAATCGATAAACAACCTTAATTTATATATGTTTTAACTTTATATTTTATATCTTTGTAGCGAAATTAATAAAATTTAAGAGGATATGAAAGCGTATTCATTTGCATTAGCAGCAGGCCTGGGGTTAATGGCTACCTTGGCCTCGTGTGTAAAAGACCCGTCAGTTCCTTCGTATGAGGATGTACAGAAGGAATCGTATGCCAGCAGTTTTGTGGCTAAGTATGGCCAGATCAGTTCCACCCAGTCATGGGACTTTGCCTCTGGTGAGCAAAGACTCGCAACTCGTGGCTTCTCTACTATCAACATAGAGATATTAGATAAAGGTGTCGATTTTGGCGACGTGTCGAATTTGGAGTTAGAACACCATACGTTCTCGAAAACGGTATGGAATTTTGACATTATCCTCAGCGGCATTACAAAGAATGCTGCCTTATTCGATGCCATCAACATTAATCTGCCTGAGAAGAAAAAATGGGTAGGCAAGAATGCCGCATTGGTTGCACCAGCCAACACGTTTTATATCTATCCACTGCTCAGCGGTGGCGGCAATCGCTACGACCTGATGGTGAAGGTGGGCGATGAAGAGCCTGTATGCGTTTTCAAGAAGGACTACACCAATTTCCAGACCGTCAATGGCATGAAGAAACTGAATGGCGAGACCGTCAACATGCGTGGCGTCAAGGTTGAGGCTCCTGTGGGCACACCTGTAGAGATTTATCTGGATAATATGATAGATGTAGATAATAAAAAACTGCCGACAGTCGGTACCACTAATGGTCATGCTGTTTACATTGATATTCCTGAGGATGTGAAGCTGGAACTTGACGATATTGAACTGGCCGACAATCACGTTGCCAAGTACATTGGTATTGAGGATGCCATCAGTGGCAGCGACAATGACTTTAACGACCTGGTACTGGCTGTTGTCGGCAATCCCGATGTTCCTCAGGAGAAAATCATCACTGAGGACCAGTATGAGGTGAAGACCAGCCGCGCCAAGCGTTATATGATTGAAGACCTGGGTGCCATTGGCGACTTCGACTTCAACGACGTGGTGGTTGATGTAGAGGAATATACCATCTATACCCATAAAGTGACATCCGAAAATGGTGTTAAGACAAGCGACGAGATTATCAGTACTACCACGGCTCCGACAAAGGCTTTCGTTCGCGCTTTGGGTGGTACTATCGACTTTGAGTTGATTATCGGCGACACAAAGTGGGTAAAGAGTCAGGACTTCGACATCACGAAGATGTACAATACCCAGGGGACCATTGATTACGACAATGCATTGGCTGAGTTCGAAGTTACTGGCTGGAACTACGACAATAATAATATCACATTCCGTGCCAACGGCAAGGATGGTAGATTATATACCGTTTCGTTCCCCAAAGTAGGTGAGGCGCCGATGATGATTGCCGTAGAACCGACAACCAAATGGATGGATGAGCGGGTAAGCATCCCCAGCTCATGGTTCAGCAAGTGACGCTACCTATATAGGAAAAAAAAGACCGTCCCTTTGTGCAACTGTTGTGCAAAAGAGACGGTCTTTTTTGGGTGTTCGATTTGCTACAGGAATGCGTAGCGGCAAATGAACAGCACAGCCAGCAGAATGGTTGCCCAGTTCATGTTGTTGCGCTCGTCGGTGTCCTTGAACGTTCCAGACAGCAGATGGATTAACACGTATGAGATGACACCCATCAGGATACCGTCGGAAATACTGTAGGTCAGCGGCATAAGCACGATGCAGACGAAGCAGGGGATAGCCGTTACGTAGTTGGAGAAATCGACCTTACGGATGTCGTGCATCATCATCACCCCCACCAGGATGAGTGCTGCGGCCGTAGCCTGTGCAGGAATGGCGAGGAACAGCGGTGCGAAGAGCAATGCCACGGCAAAGCAGACCGCGGTGGTAAGACTGGTCACGCCAGAACGTCCGCCCACATTCACACCCGACGCACTCTCTACGTAGGTCGTCACCGTCGAGGTGCCCAGCATAGCACCTACCGTCGTTCCGATAGCATCAGCCATGAAAGCCTGGTTCAGATTCTTCACGTTACCGTTGTCGTCCACCATACCTGCCCGGTTCGACACACCAATCAGCGTTCCGATGGTATCGAACATATCGATAAACAGGAAGGTAAGCACCACCACAACCATATCGACCGTGAATACATTGTGCCACTCGAACTGCATGAAGATAGGGCTGATGGAGGGAGGCGCCGACATGATGCCAGAATAATTGGTAACGCCAATGGGAATGCCCGCGACGGTAGTCACCAGAATACCGATGAGCAGTGCACCTGTAACGCCCCGCACCAGCAGTACCGACGTCAGAATGATGCCAAAGATGCTCAGCAGCACGGCAGGATCGTGCAGATTACCAAGCGTGATGAACGTCGATTCCGACGAGGTGACGATACCGGCACCCTTCAGTCCCACGAAGGCGATGAACAGTCCGATGCCGGGACTGATGGCACGGCGCATCACCAACGGGATGGCATTCACAATATGCTGGCGCAGCCCCGTCACCGTCAACAGGATGAAGATAAGCCCCTCAATCATCACAGCTGTCAGCGCAAACTGCCACGAATAACCCATCGTAAGCACCACGGTGAAGGCAAAGAAGGCGTTCAGTCCCATGCCAGGAGCCAGCGCAAAGGGCAACTTGGCATAAACAGCCATCACCAAGGTAGCTACTACTGCCGAAATACATGTTGTGGTAAACACGGCACCGGCATCCATGCCCGTGGCAGAAAGGATACTGGGATTGACAGCCAGGATATAAGCCATCGTTAAGAAAGTGGTAATGCCACCAATCACCTCCTTGCGCAAAGTCATTGTGGAGGAATCAAATCCGAATAGTTTTTCTAACATCTTATTACATTGATTTTAATAATTTTCGACAAAGGTACGGATTTTATTACTATTCTCCAAATAATCTTTGGAAAAAGAGGGGGTGAGGGATGAGGGATGAAGGATGAGGGATGAGGGATGAGATGGCGCATCCTCATTTTGTTTTCCTGACTGTCGTGAAGTTCAGGGCCAGCCAGGCATAGATGCCGAGGACGACGACAAGAAGGGTTTGGACGGTATGGACGATGAGCACGAAATAGAGGGCCTTTTCGTCAGCCACGCCATAGAGGATGAGCATGGTCTTGACGGCAAAGTGCCAGGGGCCGGCACCGTTGGGCGTGGGCACGATGACGGCTATGGAGCCGACGATGAAGGTGACGAGTGCGCAGCCTAACCCTAAGTCGGCAGTGAAGTCGAAGCAGAAGAAGGTGAGGTAGTAGTGCAGGAAATAGCTCAGCCAAATGGCCAGGGTGAAGAACACGAACAACGGGATGTTGCGCACGTCCTTTAGCGAGATGACGCCCTGCCAGATACCTGTGAGCGTCGCACGAACCTTATCGTAGATTGAGAGCTTGTGCAACAGGAAATGCAGCAGAATAAGGATGGCAAGGCCGCAGATGGCTACCACCAGATAGCCTGCCCACGAGAAGCCACCAAGGATGGACTGCAAGTTGGTGCCCGTCTTGCGGAAGAACATGCCGAAGGTACTCATCTCCAACAGCAGCACCAAGGCCGTGATACCCATAACCAGCAGTGAGTCGATGGCGCGCTCAGTAACCACGGTACCCAACGCCTTGGGGAACGACACGCCGTCGTAGCGGTTCAGCACGCCGCAGCGCGTAAACTCGCCTACCCTTGGCACCACCAGCGAGGCGGCATAGGACACGAAGATGCTGTGAATGCTTACGGAATGGCGAGGATGTTCGCCCACAGGTTCCAGCGTCTGACGCCAGCGCCAGCCACGGAACATCTGAGCCAATATGCCAAAGGGGAACGAGAGCAGCATCCACGTCCAGTCCATCTCGTCGGTTGCGACGTGGATGATGGTCTGCCAGTCTTCGCCACGGTACATCCAATAGAGGATGCCCGCACCCAATACCAGCGGCATCAGTATCTTCAATATTACACTGCTCGTCTTCATTGCGTCTGCAAAGATACGAATAAGCGAGGAAAATGCAAAATATTTTTTGAATTTTCGAGCGAGAGTGTCTTCTAATTCCTAATTTATTCTTACCTTTGCAGTCAAAACAACAAAGATGAAAAGAAATATCGCGATATTCGTGTCGGGCAGTGGCACCAACTGTGAGAATCTGATACGTTACTTTCAGGGTAGCGATGACGTCAACTGTGAACTGGTTATCAGCAACAAGGCCGATGCCTACGCACTGGTCAGGGCTCAGAACTTAGGCGTGGCTACGGCTGTCGTGCCCAAGGCACAGCTGAACGACGAGGTATTCATGATGCCACTGATGAAGGAGCACCAGATAGACTTCATTGTGCTGGCCGGTTTCCTGCCACTAATCCCCAACTTCCTGATTGAAGCTTATCCGCGCCGTATCGTCAACCTGCACCCTGCCCTACTGCCTAAATTCGGTGGCAAGGGTATGTGGGGACACCACGTACACGAGGCCGTGAAGGCTGCCGGCGAGACGGAGACGGGTATGACAGTACACTATGTGACGCCAGTCTGCGACTCAGGCGAAATTATTGCCCAGTATCGTGTGGCGCTGAGTCCTGACGACACTGTCGACGATATTGCCGCCAAGGAGCACAAACTGGAAATGAAGTACTTCCCAGAGATTGTGGAAAAAGTGATACGCGTCCAATTGCATGAGTATGAAACAAGTACGACCTAAGAAGAACCTCGGACAGCACTTCCTGACCGACCTGTCGATAGCCAAGCGCATAGCTGACACGGTAGACGCCTGCCCAGACTTGCCTGTACTGGAGGTTGGCCCTGGAATGGGTGTCATGACGCAGTATCTTGTAGAAAAGCCCCGTCCCTTCAAGGTCGTCGAGATTGACCGCGAGAGTGTGGCATACCTGAACGAACACTTTCCCAAGCTTCGCGAAAACATTCTGGGTGAAGATTTCCTGCGTATGGATCTTCGTCAGGTGTTTGACGGTCAGCAGTTTGTGCTGACGGGTAACTATCCGTATGACATCTCATCGCAAATCTTCTTTAAGATGCTTGACAACCGCGACCTGATTCCCTGCTGTACAGGCATGATACAGCATG
>JAEENF010000190.1 GCA_016283605.1 Prevotella sp. | reverse complement strand
AGCGGACGTATCGTTGCCGACAGCATCGGCAGCGTCACCATCGATGAGAACGTCCAACAGCCGAATAACTGTGTGATAGAGACAAGAAGGTGAAATACGATTTTGATGAACTAATAGAGCGTCGCGGCACAGATTGCGTGAAGTGGGATGAAAGGCCACGGGTAGGCGAGCATAGCTCGGGAATGGTTCCTTCTGCCGACGTCATTCCCCTGTGGGTGGCGGATATGGACTTCAAGGCTGCACCAGCCATCTTGGAAGCTGTAAAGAAACGTGCTGAGCACGGTGTGTTCGGCTATAACATCGTGCCAGAGAGCTATTACGAAGCCGTTATCTCTTGGTTTCGTCGCCGTCATCACTGGGAGATTCAACGCGAGTGGATCCTTTACACCACGGCTGTTGTGCCTGCGATGTCGTGTGTTATCAAGGCCCTTACTATGCCAGGTGAAAAGGTGCTCATCCTCTCGCCGGCTTATAACTGTTTCTTCTCTTCCATCCGCAACAACGGCTGCGAGGTATTGGAAAGTGTTTTAAAGCGCTCTCAACTTTCTTTCGAAATCGACTTCGACGATTTCGAAAGGAAATGTGCCGACGAGAAGACCACACTTTTCCTGCTTTGTAATCCCCATAATCCTACGGGTCGCGTCTGGACTCGCGAGGAACTCCAGTGTATGTACGAGATCTGTCACAGACATGGCGTGAAGATTGCCAGCGATGAAATCCACTGCGAACTGATCATGCCAGGCTACAAGTTCGTTCCCTTTGGCACCATTACAGACGATTGTGTGGTGATGAACTCACCTTCGAAGAACTTCAATACCGCTGGTCTACAGATTGCTAACATCATCTGTTCGCATCCCTCATGGCGACGCCGTATCGATCGTGCCATTAATATCAATGAGGTGTGCGATGTGAACCCCTTTGGTATTGTGGCGCTTCAAGCGGCCTATAACGAGAGCGAGGACTGGATCGGCGAACTGAACGAGTATCTTTGGGGAAATTATCAGACGTTGTGCGACTTTGCGGCGCAGCATCTGCCGCAGTGGAAGGTCTGCCGTCTGGAGGGTACGTATCTCCCATGGGTGGATATCTCTGCAACGGATATGTTCTCGCAGGCGTATGCCGACCGTCTGCTCCGTGAGGCAAAGGTATGGGTGAATCCAGGGACGATGTACGGGCCGCAGAGTGGTGAGGGCTATATCCGCCTGAACATCGCCACACAGCGCAGCCGACTGTTGGAGGCTCTCGAGAGAATCGCCAAATATGAAAAACGACAACTTTGACAACTAAGACAACATGATGTCGTCAATGACGACAATGAAAATAGTTGTCCAAGTTGTCATAGTTGTCGTTAAGATTATAAATGTATAGATTATATGGAAGAAATGAAGACTCAATTGCCCGATAATGCATTTCGGGAACTGAAAGAAGGTGAGAAGTATGAACCGATGATGTCGCCACAGGGACAGTATCCTGAGGTAAACGGTTGGTCAGTGACCTGGGGTGTGCTCATGGCGATGCTCTTTTCGGCAGCTGCCGCTTATTTGGGACTGAAGGTAGGACAGGTGTTCGAGGCCGCCATCCCCATTGCGATTATCGCGGTAGGCGTGTCGACGGCTGCGAAACGCTCGAAGGCGTTGGGTGAGAATGTGATCATCCAGTCGATAGGTGCCTGTTCAGGTGCTGTGGTGGCAGGTGCGATCTTCACCCTGCCGGCCATCTATATCCTGCAGGCAAAGTATCCTGAGATGTCGGCATCGTTCCTGAAGATTTTCATAGCGTCGCTGTTGGGTGGTATCATCGGCATCTTGTTCCTGATACCATTCAGAAAGTACTTTGTCTCGGATATGCACGGCAAGTATCCGTTCCCTGAGGCAACGGCAACGACACAGGTGCTGGTGAGTGGGGCCAAGGGCGGCAATCAGGCAAAGCCTTTGCTGATGGCTGGTATCATCGGCGGTCTTTACGACTTTATCGTGGCTACCTTCGGTTGGTGGAACGAGAATTTTACCTCGCGTGTGGTAGAGTGGGGACAGGCGTTGGCTGACCAGGCGAAGCTTGTGTTTAAGGTGAATACAGGTGCCGCCGTATTGGGTCTCGGCTATATCATCGGCTTTAAGTATGCGCTGATCATTACGTTGGGATCACTGTCCGTCTGGTGGCTCATTGTGCCTGGACTCTCCCTGATTTTCGGCTCAGAGGTGTTGAACCAGTGGGATCCCTCGATCACGATGACGGTGGGCGAGATGTCGCCAGAACAGATCTTCAAGGCCTACGGCAAGTCGATAGGTATCGGCGGTATCGCAATGGCTGGTATCATTGGTATTATCAAGTCGTGGGGCATCATCAAAGGGGCAGTATCGCTGGCGGCGAAGGAGATGAAAGGTGGCGGTGAGGCTGCTGTGGCACAGCAGCGTACGGAACGGGATCTGCCGTTTAAGTTCATCGCCATCGCCTCGATGGTGACGATTGTGATTACATTCTTGTTCTTCTGGTTCGGCGTGATGGACGGTAATATGTTGCAGGCATTGGTGGCGATCATCCTGGTGGCTGTCATCGCTTTCCTCTTCACGACTGTTGCAGCGAATGCCATCGCTATCGTGGGCTCGAATCCTGTGAGCGGTATGACGCTGATGACGCTTATCCTCGCCTCTGTGGTAATGGTGGGCGTAGGTCTGCAGGGTACCAGCGGAATGGTGGCTGCGTTGATCATGGGTGGTGTCGTCTGTACGGCACTTTCGATGGCGGGGGCATTTATCACAGACCTGAAGATCGGTTATTGGTTGGGTACGACACCCAGAAAACAGGAGACGTGGAAGTTCCTGGGTACACTCGTCTCTGCGGCAACGGTGGGTGGTGTGATGATGCTGCTCAACGAGACCTATGGCTTTGCCTCCGGACAACTCGCTGCGCCTCAGGCGAATGCGATGGCTGCGGTCATCGATCCTCTGATGAACGGTGTGGGAGCACCTTGGGTACTCTATGCCATTGGTGCGGCTATCGCCATTATTCTCACACTCTGCAAGGTTCCTGCACTGGCTTTCGCTCTTGGTATGTTCATCCCTCTGGAACTGAATGTACCGTTGGTTATCGGAGGTGCTGTGAACTGGTATGTCACCAGTCGTTCGAAGGATAAGACCGTCAATGAGGCCCGAGGTGAGAAGGGTACATTGCTTGCTTCTGGTTTCATCGCCGGAGGAGCCTTGATGGGTGTCATTAGTGCCCTGCTACGCTTCGGAGGGTTTAACCCTGTGAGTGAGTCGTGGCTCGCTAATCCGCTCTCAGAGGTTTGCTCGCTCCTCGCATACATCTTACTCATTGCTTACTTCATCCGTGCCACGAAAACCTCAAAATGACGCAGAAGTTTTTAACGACAACAAAAACAACTAAGATAGCTTTTTTGAAAAAACAGAGTAGAATCTCATATTTTTTATAAAAAAGTTGTCTTAGTTGCCCAAGATGTCGTTAAAAAATCGTACCTTTGCACCGTCTTTACGACATGCCCTGATAGTTAAATGGATATAACAAGGCTCTCCTAAAGCTTAGTTCCGAGTTCGATTCTCGGTCGGGGTACCCCCAAAGGTTTTATTCTTGATTTATTCTTCTACGCGGCTGAAGATGAACTCACGACCATCAAGGTCGAAGATGAGTTTCTTCGCTGTGATACGTCGTAGGGGTAGGGGACTGAGGTCGCGACAGGTGTTGACGATTTTCGTCACCTCTTCCATCACCTTGTTGCGCATACGACCACGATAGGTGCTTTCAGTGCCAGGAGTGAAGTAGATCTCATCTTTGGCATCCTCTGTGAAGCTGGCATTGAGTTTGCCCATCTCGGCTTCCTCAAGATAGAACTCCCATTCGATCTCCTGGTTGGCATTGAGTGAATAGGTGCCAGGCACACTGACAGTGGTAGAGCAACTGCCGATGCCACCAATGCTCTTGCGCACGTTCATATTCAACGTGACGTCTTCTTCCTCAAAGTTGATCGTGATATTTGCACCTTCAGTGCCTAAGACGGGCGACTTGGTCTTCCACGTGCCAATAATCTTCTGCGCATCGATGGAAGAAGAGGTCTGGTCGTAATCGTCTTGCTCGTCAGCATTTACTTCTGTAGAGATGCTGTCGGCCAATGTGGAGGCCTGCTGATCTTTGTTACCAGCGCCTTTGCATGAGAACATCACCGTCAGGACGGCGAGAACTGTTACGGAAAATAATAGCTTTTTCATCTTGTTTCGGGTTTTTAGAAAGAAGGCTGCACTCCGCGCAAAGGGAGTGCAGCCTTTAAATATAGTATACGAATTACTTGCTTTCAGCAACTTCATCGTCCTTGATGGTACGACCCATCGTGAGATAAGCCGTAGGAGCAGCGATGAAGAGAGAACTGAGTGTACCAAAGACAACACCCAGGATCATGGCGAAGGAGAACGAGCGGATGCTATCACCACCGAGGATGAAGATAGCCAACAGCACGATCAAGGTCGTCACTGAGGTGTTGATGGTACGAGCCAGCGTCTGGTTCAGCGAGTCGTTGAACAACTGCTGACGATCGCGCTTAGCATAGAGTCCGAGGTTTTCACGGATACGGTCGAATACCACCACCTTATCGTTGATAGAGTAACCGATCACCGTCAGGATAGCACCAATGAACACCTGGTCGATCTCCAGTGACATGGGTACCCAACCCCAGCAGAGTGAGTAAACACCAATCACGAGCAGTGCATCGAGAGCGAGTGCAGCCACAGCACCTACAGAGAAGGCGAGGTTGCGGAAACGCAGCAGAATGTAGAGGAAGATGGCAATCAGGGCGATGAATACGCTGATGATAGCACCGTGAGTGATATCCTTAGCAACAGAAGGACCTACCTTTGCAGAGCTGATGATAGAACCACCCTCGCGGACATCAGGATTCTTGAACTTGTCAACGTTCTCCTGGCTCACGAGACCTGCCTTCTTCAGTGCGTTGAAGAGGATGTCCTCAGCCTTGTCGTCGACCTCAGGATTGTTCGACTCGATATCCCAGTTGGTAGAGATACGAACGGTCTTACCGTCAGTACCCAGAGCGATGACAGAGGTATTAGCCTCCTGCTGAGCCTTCTCACCCATGGTGTTGATGAAAGCACCAGCCATAGCCTTACGTACATCCTCAACGGGAGTTACCTTATCGAGGGTCACCACGTAGTTACGACCACCGGTGAAGTCAATGCTCTGGCTCAAACCACGTACGAAGAACGAACCGATGCAGATCAGTGCGAGTGCGCCCCAGAGGGTATAGGTCTTTTTGTACATACCCATGAAGTTGTACTTGGCATTCTGCATGAGGTTCTTAGAGTAACCTGTGACAAAGGTGAGGTTCGTCCACTTGTCCTTAGAGAGCATGTAGTCGTAAACCAGACGTGTCATGAACACAGCGGTGAAGAACGATACACAGATACCGATGATCCAAGTGGTGGCGAAACCCTTCACAGGACCTGTACCGAAGTAAAGCAGGATGATACCTGTGATCAGAGATGTGAAGTTAGAGTCGAAGATGGCGCTGAAGGCGTTAGCATAACCCTTGTTCAGAGATTCCTTCACGCTGAGACCCTTCTTCAGCTCTTCCTTAATACGCTCGTAAATCAGCACGTTAGCATCCACAGCAGTACCCAGCGTCAGTACGATACCGGCGATACCAGGCATCGTCAGAGCAGCCTGGAACGAGGTCAGGATACCCAGTGTGAAGAACAGGTTGAACAGCAGGGCGATATCCGAGAGAATACCTGGGATAAAGCCGTAAAGCATGATCATGTAGATCATCAGCAGCACGAAGGCCACGATGAACGAGATGATACCCTGCTGGATGGACTGAGCACCCAGTGAAGGACCTACAACCTCCTCCTGTACGATACGGGTAGGAGCCGGCATCTTACCAGAGTTCAGTGTGTTTGCGAGGTCTTTGGTATCCTCAATGGTGAAGTTACCAGTGATCTGTGAGTTACCACCGTCGATCTGAGTGAGGATACGGGGAGCAGAGTAAACGGCGTCGTCGAGCACGATGGCTACGGCCTTACCGATGTTCTGCTTGGTGATCTGACTCCAGCGGCGTGCACCGTCAGAGTTCATCTGCATCGATACACAGGGATGACCCATCTGGTCGAAGTCGTCTTTACCGTTGGTGATGACATCACCCTCCAGCGGAGCGCGACCATTAGGCTCGGTAATCTTCAAGGCATAGAGCTCGAAGATCTCGCCCTTAGTATTCTGACCTCCGAAGTCCTCAGCCTTAGCACCCCAACGGAGCTTCAACTCTGCAGGGAAGATGCGGGCAGCAAGATCAGAGTAGATAATCTTGTTGATCTCAGCGGTATCACGGGCGTTGGCATAACCAACAACGGCGAGGGTGTTACCCTGTGTGGGCTGGAAGATCGAGAACAGAGGATTCTGCTTCTTGGCCAGCTCAGCAGCCTTGGCGTCGATAGTATTCTTGGCGTCCTTCTTGGCCAGCTTGGCAGCGAGGTCACCAGCAGCAGCCTTTGCCGTGTCGGCAACAGCCTCTGCAGCAGCAACGGCAGTAGTGTCAGCAGCAGCTACCTGTGCAGTGTCAGCCTCAGTGACCTGACCACCCTGAGCAGCATAACGCTGGTTCAGCTGTGAGAGCAACGGGGTAATCTCCTGACTGTTGTAGGTCTCCCAGAACTCGAGGTTGGCAGAACCCTGGAGGAGTTTACGAACACGCTCAGGCTCCTTGATACCAGGCATCTCGACCATGATACGGCCACTCTGGCCTTCGAGCTTCTGGATGTTGGGCTGAACGACACCGAACTTATCGATACGGTTACGAACTACGTTGAATGAGTTGTCTACGGCATTCTGTACCTCGTCGCGGATAGCGCGCTCTACCTCTGAATCGGTAGAAGAGGTACTTACCTTACCCTTCATCTGCTGGGTAGCGAAGATAGCAGCGAGGGGACGACCCTGGGCTTCTTGTTTCCAATACTTTACGAACAGAGAGACGAAATCATCCTGACTGGTCTCTTCCTCCTTCTTGGCGAGTTCCATCGCCTTCTTGTAGGTGGGGTCAGTCTTGTGGTCAGCGAGCACGTCAACCACATCAGGTACTGATACCTCAAGAATCACGTTCATACCGCCTTTCAGGTCAAGACCCAGGCCAATTTCCATCTCACGGCACTGCTTCAGAGAATAGATGCCTAAATACACCTTCTCGTTGTTGATTGAATCGAGGTACTCTGCACCTGCCTCCTCACCCATAGCAGCAGCCTTACTTTCGTAATGGCGTGTTACGAATGAGAAGGAAAGGTAGAAGCAGCACACGAGAACCAGAAGCACTGCGATAAATTTTACAATTCCTTTGTTTTGCATTTTGATTTTTGATGTTATTTATTTGTTATTTATTCTGTTCGCGTACATTTTAGCGTGCAAATATAGGCATTTTTCTTCAAGTGGGAAAATTTATCGCCGAAAATCGCACTTTTTTTATTCATTATCCCCCATTTTTAACCAAGAAATGATAGGATAATGGTCACTTGCGTCCATTTTGTCGTCGATTTCACAATTTTGGGGCATGAAATGTTTAGAGCACAAAATGTGATCAATCCTCACCCAAAACCCTTTCTGATTATATGACAAACCGATGCCTCTTCCGGTCTCCACAAAACAGTCCTGGAGACCCTCGGCGATGGTCCGACGGGAGTAGGAAATGGGGTTGTCGTTGAAGTCACCGCACACGATGATGGGATATTGACTATGCTCTTGGACATATCGGTGTACGGCTTCTGCCTGAGGGGCTCGTTTGGCTGCTGCGGAACCCAGCTTATTGACCAGAAGCATCGACTCTGCTTTGACCGTATCTCGCTCCATCTTCCCTTTGAGCATCCGTTTGTAGTTATCGCGGTCTTCACTGGAGAGATGGGTTCCTTCCAGATGGTTGTTGATGACCAACAGCGTATCGCCGTTATCCAACTTCAGGTAATAGGCTACAGAGCCGTTGGCTGCAGACTTATAGGGGATGCGCTCTTTCTTAAGGATGGGGAAGCGCGTGTGGATACCGACACCATTCAAATTCTGAGCTGTATTGCAGAAGATGGTGGTGTCGTTGTAGGGATAGATCTTCTGGTATCGGATAAACACAAATCTGCGCCAGGAATCGATATCCTCCTGTAGGCAGACAATATCTGCCTTTTGACGCTTCAGATAGTTGTAGACGGTATCGAAGCCGTTTTCGTATTTCCAGTTGCCGCCATAGGAGCAGACATTATAGGAAATCAGTTTAAGGGCATCGTCAGAAGTGTCGTGCTTCAGGTTCATGGGCATGTAGATGGTCAGTGGGAAGTAGACCAACAGATAGCCCACGACAGGTATCCATGCCTTCCGCCACTTAAAAGTGAGCCAGAAGAAAAGGAATAGCAAATTGACGAAGAGGAAGACGGGAAAGGTGATGCCCAGAAAAGACAACAAGGGATAATCCGCAGGATTCAGTCTGTCGGAATAGCCTGCGCATAACATCAAGATGACGGTGGCCACATTAGCCCCCGCCACAAGATTTACCGTGAATGCCTTGAGTTGCTTGATCATGATTTGCTGGCTTCGAAGAGTTTCTGTTTTTCCTCTTTCGTCAGACTGTCATAACCACTCTTGCGAATTTTATCGAGAATCGCATCGATCTCTTCCTGGTTCTGCCGCTTACGGGCATTGTAATCCATATCGGCCTGCTTCGTATCGTTACGCTCAGCATGCATATTGGGATTATGGCGCTGAGGCTGTTGACGCTGATCAAAGTTGCGCTTCAGGTTCTCGAAGAACTGTTGTCCGCGACTGCGGTCAAAACTGGAGTTGGGGTGTTTGTTCCAATAACGGATCATCAGGAAGCCGAAGAGCATACCTCCCAGGTGAGCGGTATGGGCCACGCCATCTCCTGAAGAGTTGATGGCAGAGAAGAACTCGATGGCTACATAGCCTAAGACAAACCACTTGGCCTTGATGGGGAAGGGGAAAGGAATGATAAACATCCGTTCGTTGGGGAAGGTCATTCCAAAGGCGAGGATGACAGCATAGACAGCTCCGGAAGCTCCGATTGTGGTCCAACTGTTAAGGACGCTGGCGTATTGAGACCCGTATTCCAGAACGGTGGAAAGTCCTGCTCCTGGCACCTGAGAAACCACGGTGTAATAGAACGAGCCAAACTGCGCTAATTCCTGCAATAATCCGGCTCCGATACCACACGTAATGTAATAAAAAAGGAATTTCTTCGGACCCCATACATTTTCAATCACACAACCGAACATCCAAAGACCGAACATGTTACTTAGGATGTGCATAAAGTTGGCGTGAAGGAAAAGATAGGTGACCAACTGATAGAAATGGAAATCATTGGCCATAAAGAAATGAAGTCCTCCAATGGATGACAGATCTATTCCCTGCATCTGAAGAACCAGGGTTGCCAGGAATGCGATACCGTTGATTATCAACAGATTTTTTGTGATGGTTGGTATGCGAAACATCTGCTTATTAACGATTTTGCGATTATCAATTTACGAATTGCGACTTTTTGCGCTTTTTTTCGTTTGTGGGTGCAAAATTACTAAAAATATCTCTTTTTGGGACCAAAAACGGGCGTTTTACAACTATTTTTCAACAAAAAAGTAATTTTTTCCGTTTTTTTGTTGTTTTTTTGAATTCTTTCTCCTATATTTGCGAAGGATTTCGTGATTTTCTATTTTTTTAAACATAAATATTTTAATTTAAACAACAAGATTATGAACAAAACAGAATTGGTAGAGAAGATTGCAGCAGGTGCTGGTCTCTCAAAGGTAGACGCAAAGAAAGCTCTCGATGCAACAGTAGATGCCATCAAGAATGCTCTCGCAGCTGGTGACAAGATCGCTCTCGTAGGTTTCGGTACATTTAGCGTTAGCGAGCGCCCTGCTCGTGAGGGTATCAACCCCGCTACAAAGCAGAAGATTAAGATTGCTGCTAAGAAGGTGGCTAAGTTTAAGGCTGGTGCTGAGCTCGCTGCTGCTCTCTAAACTTAAATTTGTAATAAAAAATTTAATGGGGATTCCAATCGGGATCCCCATTATTATTTGACGTTATTACGTTTTTATTTTGGCTGTTTGCCGATATAGGCCAGAATACCTCCGTCGACATAGAGTACGTGACCGTTTACGGCATCAGAAGCATGAGAGGCCAGGAACACAGCGGGACCACCCAGTTCTGAAGGATCGAGCCAACGTCCTGCAGGCGTCTTGGCACAGATGAAGCTGTCGAAAGGATGGCGGCTGCCATCAGCCTGGCGCTCACGCAGAGGAGCTGTCTGTGGCGTAGCGATGTAACCCGGACCAATACCGTTACACTGGATGTTATATTCTCCATACTCTGAGCAGATGTTACGGGTGAGCATCTTCAGACCACCCTTGGCTGCTGCGTAGGCGCTGACGGTCTCACGACCCAACTCAGACATCATCGAGCAGATATTGATAATCTTACCCTCCTTGCGTTCCATCATCTCAGGGATAACGGCTGCAGAGCAGATATAGGGAGCCACAAGGTCGACATCGATGACCTGCTGGAACTCAGCACGCTTCATCTCATGCATGGGGATACGCTTGATGATACCTGCATTGTTCACGAGGATGTCAATCTGACCAACCTCAGCGTGAATCTTCTCAACGAGAGCCTTAACGGCGTTCTCGTCTGTCACGTCGCACACATAACCCTTGACATTGCTGATGCCGGCCTCTTTGTAGTTGTCGAGACCGCGCTGCAGGGCAGCTTCGTTGATGTCGTTGAAGATAATGTTTTTAATACCTGCGGCTACAAATGCCTTTGCAATGTTGAAACCGATACCGTAAGAGGCGCCTGTGATCCATGCGTTCTTACCTTCCAATGAAAATAGATTTGCCATAATTTGTTTGTTTTTAGAAGATGTTTTAGTAGTTGGACGACTCGGATTCGAACCGGGAATGACAGAACCAAAACCTGTAGTGTTACCATTACACCATCGTCCAGTTTGCGGCTGCAAAGGTAGTGAAAATTTGGCAAACCGCCAAATTTTCACTTATCTTTCTTACTTTACGATCAGCAGATAGTAGTTCTTCTTACCTTTTTGAGCCAGAAGATACTTGCCGTCGATGAGGTCTTCAGCAGTGATAGGACGGTTCTGATCTGTAATCTTCTCCTTGTTCAGAGAGACACCGCCACCCTGAACCATCTTACGCATCTCACCCTTTGATGGGAAGACGGGAGCTACCGTTGTCAGCAGTTCAATGGCAGGTTGTCCCAGCTGGTCTTTGGCGATCTCAAACTGAGGCACACCGTCGAAGACATCGAGGAAAGTCTGCTCGTCGAGTTTCTCCAGACCTTCTTTCGTGGACTTGCCGAAGAGGAGGTTAGAGGCTTCGATGGCTGCATCGAGGGCTTCCTGAGAGTGTACCATAACGGTCACCTCTTCTGCGAGGCGCTTCTGCAGCACACGACGTCCAGGATCCTGCTTGTGCTCCTCAACGAGAGCGTCGATGACATCTTTCTCCAATGAAGTGAAGATCTTGATATAACGCTCAGCATCCTCGTCGCTCACGTTCAGCCAGAACTGATAGAACTTATATGGTGTAGTACGTGCAGGATCGAGCCAGATATTACCACTCTCGGTCTTGCCAAACTTCTTACCGTCACTCTTGGTGATCAGCGGACAGGTGAGGGCGAAGGTCTCTACCTCGTTGCCGAGGGTACGACGGATAAGCTCCGTACCTGTGGTCATATTTCCCCACTGGTCATTACCACCCAACTGCAGCTTCACGCCGTAGTGCTGGTAGAGATACAGGAAGTCGTAGCCCTGCAGCAGCTGATAGGTGAATTCCGTAAAGGAGAGACCGTCGCGAGCCGTACCGTTCAGACGCTGCTGTACGCTCTCCTTGGCCATCATATAGTTGACGGTGATATGTTTACCAACTTCACGGGCGAAATCCAGGAAGGTGAAGTCTTTCATCCAGTCGTAGTTGTTCACCATGATGGCAGCATTGGCATCCTTCGACTCGAAATCGAGGAACTTAGCCACCTGTTTCTTGATGCACTCCTGGTTGTGATAGAGGGTCTCGTTGTTGAGAAGGTTACGCTCCTGGCTTTTGCCTGAGGGGTCACCAATCATACCTGTGGCACCACCCACGAGAATGACAGGACGGTGTCCGCAGCGTTGCAGATGACGGAGCATCATAATACCACAGAGGTGTCCGATGTGCAGCGAATCAGCTGTAGGGTCGGTACCAAGATAGGCTGTTACCATCTCCTTCTGGAGCAGTTCCTCGGTGCCTGGCATCATCTGTGCCAGCATGCCGCGCCATTTCAGTTCTTCAACAAAGTTCTTTTTCATATCTTTAATATTTACCTTTTACTGTTTTACTTTTCCTACGGCACTGGGTCGTAGCCTGAGCCTCCCCATGGGTTACATCTTAATATTCGCCAGATGGCCAGATAGAGTCCCTTGATAGGTCCGTGTTTCTTCAGCGCTTGCTTGGCATATTCGCTACAGGTGGGCGTGAATCGACAGGACGGGGGTGTGAATCGCGAGATGCAGGTCTGATAGAAGACGATGGGCACACAGAGGATAAACACACAGGCCTTCGACAGATAATGTCCTATGGCTTTGATGATGTTCATAGGGCTTCTGACACCTTTTCAAGCAGTTTCTTCACGCTCCTTTCCACTTGCGGTGTGCTGGAGAGTTCGTCGGATAACCAGATGAAGGCCACGTATAACGCTTGTCCTTCAGCGATCTTTTCTGTGAGTATCTGCTTGTGATGACGGTAGCACTCACGAATTTGGCGCTTCACCCTGTTACGCTTTACGGCACGTTTGAAATGCCGTTTCGAGACACTGATCAGGATCTGAACAGGTTCTTCGCCTTCTTTCCTTTCCTCCTGCATATATACAACTCTCAGCGGAAAGGCAGAGGTGCTCTGGCTACTGCCTTTGCTGAAGAGCTTCTCTATCAGCGTCCGGCTGACGATACGCTCTCTCTTGTTGAATGTAGGAGATGCGGATCCCGGCATCCTATATATATAATAAGGTGTACTACTCCTGATTCACGATCAGGTAGTGTTGCAAAGCACCTGTCATTGAAGGATATTTCTCCGTAGGCGCTTCAATGTCCACACGCAGTCCAGCTTCCTTAGCAGCCTTTGCCGTCGTGGGACCGAAGGTGGCGATGACGATCTTGTCCTGCTTGAAGCGGGGGAAGTTCTTCGTCAACGACTCAATACCTGAAGGACTGAAGAAAATCAGCATGTCGTAGTCGAAGTTCTTGACTTCCTCAGGGGTGAAATCATTGCTCACGGTCTTATACATCACACACTCCTTGTGGTTCAGTTTTTTGGAATCCAGAAGGATGGTCAGACTGTCGTTGTGAACATCGCTCATAGGAACGAGATACTTCTCGGTCTTGTGCTTCACCATCGCGGGGATCAGATCGTCGATACGGCCAGTCTCTCCAAAGAAGACCTTGCGTTTGCGGTACTGCACGTATTTCTGAATATACAGTGCAATAGTCTCCGTGACACAGAAGTACTTCATGTCCTCAGGAATAGTGATTCTCAACTCCTTGGCCATGTTGAAGAAATGGTCGATAGCGTGCCTTGAAGTAAACACGATAGCGGTGTGTTCGAGGATACTCACCTTCTGAGCACGGAACTCCTTAGATGTGATACCCTCTACCTTGATGAACGGACGGAAGACCAGTTCAACATTGAATCTGTTCGCGATGTCAAAGTAGGGTGACTTTTCGCTTGTCGGTTTTGGCTGTGAAACCAGAATCTTTTTTATCATCAGTGTCCTAAAAATTTATTTTCAACGCGTTGACAATCACCTCGAGGCCGCTCCAAAGTGCGAGCAAAGGTATGATTTCGAGGGTGCAAAAGTACAAAATAATTTGCAAATAAAGTACATTTTGTCGAAAAAATATAGCAGAACACTTATAAAAGGTTAGGATTTTAACAAAAACAAGGACTATAATGAGGTAATAGATGATGGTTTTCGGGCTGACATCGAAGTAGGTGAGCAACATCACCGCAGGGAACAAAAACACGCCTATAGCTCCATTTAGGAATAGGGTGGTGCGCAACCATTGTTCATTCTTTTTACTATCAAAGAACACAAGGTTCACACCCGTATAGAGAAGTGCCTTCACACCATAGTATCCGCAGAAGGTGGCAAAGAAGATGGCCACCAGCAGATATTCGTCTGACAGGATAAAGGTGTCGGCGATATATTCCTGGGTATAGAGGAAATAGAGTAGTGAGAGTAGCAGACAGGTCAGCAGCAGGAAATAGAACTGTGCCCGATACTCGCCAGAGGTCTCGGTGGTGTCCATACCTGCCTTCTGGGGATAGAAGAAGGTTTTCAGCTGACGGTAGATATAGTTCCTGCTCGCAGCAAACGCCATCAGTGCTACCACGAAGCTGACAAGCAACAAGCCCGTGATGGTGTCGTCATTACGGATGGCGTAGGGGATAGGGTCGCCGGAGACGCCAAAACGTCCACCGTTGACCTCTTGGTAGAGGGTGTCTTTCGAGAAGAAGTTCTCACGGTAATACTGTGGGAGACTGATATCTTTCAGACTGCGTCCTGCATCGTGTCCAGGCAGATGCAGGGTGTCAGGTTGCTCGCTATAGTGTATCTCACCGGGTTGGAACCAGGCCTGGATGGCTGAGTCCTGCTGCGCTGGGGTAGCATCCTTCGACAAGAGCCGCAGCACCTGATAGGGTGTCTGCGGTCTTGAGGATTGATGCGCTACGGTGTCTTGTTCTGCCGTAGTGGTAGGAGATACTATAATCGAGTCCTGTCGCATGTGTCTTTAAAGTCCGAAGGCCTTGCGGATGTCCTCCACACGGTCCAGCTTCTCCCAAGTGAACAGCTCGACGTCGATCGTCTTCGTCTCGTGATAGTGACTGGTGAAGGTCTTCTTCACCGTTTCGGCCTTGCGACCCATGTGTCCGTAGGCAGCGGTTTCACTATACATCGGCTGACGGAGCTTCAGGGTACGCTCGATGGCTTTCGGACGCAGGTCGAAGAGTTCCTCGATCTTCTTGGCAATCTCACCATCGCTCATCTGTACCTTGCTGCGACCGTAGGTGTTCACGTAGATATTCATGGGTTTGGCCACACCGATGGCGTAGCTCACCTGTACCAGCATCTCGTCGGCAACACCTGCTGCCACCATGTTCTTGGCGATATGACGTGCGGCATAGGCAGCTGAACGGTCTACCTTCGAAGAGTCTTTTCCTGAGAAGGCACCACCTCCGTGGGCGCCCTTTCCGCCGTAGGTGTCGACGATGATCTTACGACCTGTAAGACCTGTATCTCCGTGAGGACCTCCGATGACGAACTTTCCTGTAGGATTGACGTAATACTTGATGTCTAGTCCGAAGAGGTCGAGCACTTTCTGCGAGTGGATCTGTTGTTTTACACGTGGAATCAGGATGTTGATGACGTCGTCCTTGATCTTGGCGAGCATCTTCTCGTCCTCGTCGAATTCATCGTGCTGTGTCGAGACCACGATGGTGTCGATACGCTCAGGGATACCCTCGTCGCTATACTGTATCGTCACCTGACTCTTGGCATCAGGACGCAGATAGGTCATCTCCTTACCTTCCTTGCGGATGTCGGCCAGTGTACGCATGATGAGGTGAGCCAGATCGAGCGAGACGGGCATGTAGTTCTCCGTCTCGTTGGTGGCGTAGCCAAACATCATACCCTGGTCGCCAGCGCCTTGCTCGTCCTCGTCTTCACGGTCTACGCCCTGATTGATGTCGGAACTCTGCTCATGGATGGCCGTCAGGATACCGCAGGAGTTACCGTCGAACTGGTACTCTGCCTTGGTATAGCCGATGCGCTTGATGGTGTTGCGGGCGATGGTCTGCAGGTCGATATATACCTCGCTGCGAACCTCACCCATAATCACGACTTGTCCAGTGGTGACAAACGACTCGATGGCGCAGCGCGCCTTCGAGTCGTAAGCCAGGAACTGGTCTAATATTGCGTCAGAGATCTGATCCGCCACCTTATCGGGATGACCTTCAGATACTGACTCTGATGAAAATAAATAAGACATTTATTTACGATTTACAAATTATTACTCTAGCGGTAGCAAATTCTTCACTATTCACTATTCACTTACTCTGCCGGCATCATCACCACTTCTGCGTGATTACCAGCCTTCAGCAGTTCTGCCACGAAGGCACTGATGCTCTCAGGGGTCTGGGCATTAACCACTTTCTCGTAGTCCGTATGGAAGTCGATACCCCACTTGCGCCACTCGTTGATGCAGCTCAGCCAGTAGCTGTTCTGCTTCAACTCGTCGCCGTGGTTCTTCAGCATGTACTCCTTCACCTTCTGCAGCTTGTCGGCATCGCAGGTCTTGGCCAGCGTGTTCACCTCGTCGCGGAGGATCATCACAGCGGTGTCACCCTTCTCAGGTTTCATCGGACAGTAGGCCAGAATCTGGGTGCTGGTCTTGAAGTCGCTGCGGCTGACACCGGCCTGTGCCATCACCGTATAGGCAGCGCTGGCATCCTCGCGGATCTTCTTCAGATACTCCATGCTCAGGATCTGTCCTGCCATCGAGGCCTTGATGCTGTTCTCCAACGTGTAAGGCATCTGGTGTGAGAGCCAGTGCATCAAGGCGATAGCCTTCGGCGTCTCGGCCTTGTGCTTGAAGTTGTTGATGACCTCACCCTTGTAGTTGGTGCTGATATCCGGGGTCTTCACCACGTTCTTCTGTGAGGGCAGCGAAGCGAGATACTGCTCGATGAGCGGACGGATGGTGGCCTCGTCGTAGTTGCCGATGATGGTAAAGGTGAAGGCTGCGGCATTGGCGGTCTGTTCCTTGGCCATCTGGAGGATACGGTCGTAGTCTACCTTTGCGAGGTCTTCGGTCGTCATAGGCAGGTTACGCGGGTTGTGGTTCATGAGGGTTGCCGTGAGTGAGTCGCTGAACACGTTCTCAGGCTGCAACAGACGATTCTTCAGGTTTACTTCCGCCGTCTGCATGAGGTTGTCATATGACTTCTGGTCCTTGGCGATGTTGGTGAAGTAGAGGTACACGAGCTGCAGCATCGTCTCTACATCCTTCGGCGTAGAACTGCCGACGACGTTCTGACGGTTTGCACCCATCGAGAGCGAGGCGCTGGCAATCTTACCTGCGAGGGCCTTCTCCAATTCTGTGTGCGAGAAGTTACCGAGTCCGCTGGCCTCGATGACCTCGTCATACATCTTGATGTTGGTGAAGTCCTTCTCACCGTATGCGGCAGAGCCGCCAAAGCCCTCACCACGGAGAATGACCTGGTCTTTCTTCAGGTCGGTCTGTTTCAGCACGACGGTAGCACCGTTAGAGAGTTTCAGCTCCGTATAGCCGAAGAGGTCGTTCTTCGTCTCCTTGGTGATGCTGCCCTTTTGCGGCAGAGTGGTCATCAGAGGCTCGTCCTTCACATTGTCCACGTAGGCTTCAATCTGTGCCGTGCGGGCATTGGTAACGGCTTTCTTCAGACCGTCTTCGGTGGGATAGACGGCACCTTCCTTCTCATTGTTGAAGTTCAGCACCACGAGGTTGGTGTCCGACAAGGTTACCAATTCCTTCATGAGTCCATTGATCGCATCGATGGGGATAGCGGGTACCAGCTGTTTCATTGTGGTGTAGGTATAGTCGATGCTGGGGATAGGCTCGTTGTTCAGGAAGTTCTGCACACACTGGTTTACGAACTGACTGTTGTAGCGCTTGTCCTTATTGGAGTACTGCTTGTCCAGCGAGCTGATATAGTTGGCCTTGTAACGGCTGTATTCCGTAAGTGTGAAGCCGAACTCCACAGCGCGGCGGGTTTCTGTGAGTGCGCTCTGTACTGCGGCCTCCAGCTGACCCTCCTTGGGGACAACGTCTACCTCGAAGGCGTCGACGGTTCTCGACAACAGATAGTTGCCGTCGCCTACAGATGCCTGCAGGAACGGACTCTCTGGCTTCTCGGCATACTCTCTCAGACGGTCGTTCAGCATCGAGATGGCGGCATTCTTCATATAGTTAGTGACGATGTAGGCCAGTGTACCCTTCAGCGTATCGGGGAAGGCCTCGTGCTTCATCATCGCGAAGACCAGGTTCACCTGCTGCTCCTTGTCCTTGTCGATCACGTAGATGGGCTCATTATTATCGGGCACGGGCTCTTTCGTGACCAGCGCACGGTTCTCAGGCAATACGATGGGCGAGAAGAGGGTCTTGATCTTCTGCTCCACCTTGTCGACGTCGATGTCACCCACGACGATGATACCCTGGTTGTCAGGACGGTACCACTTCTCGTAGTAAGCCTGCAGGAAAGGACGCTCGAAGTTGTCGATGATCTCCATCAGTCCGATAGGCATACGGTAGCCGTACTTCGAACCAGGATAGAGCTTCGGCAGGTCGCGCTCCAGCATACGCATCTGGGCAGAGGTGCGCAGACGCCACTCCTCGTGGATCACACCACGCTCCTTCTCAATCTCCTCCTGTTCCAACAGCAGACCGTCGGCCCAGTCGTAGAGGATCAGCAGACAAGAGTCGATGATACCTTCACGGGTGGTGGGAACGTTACTGATATTATAGACCGTCTGGTCGATGCTGGTATAGGCGTTCAGGTCGGTACCAAACTTCACACCTACGCTCTCGCACCAGCGCAGCAGCTCGTTGCCCTTGAAATGCTTAGAGCCGTTGAAGGCCATGTGCTCCAAGAAGTGAGCCAGACCGCGCTGGTCGTCGTTCTCCTGGATACTTCCCACTTTCTGGGCGATGTAGAACTCAGCACGGTTCTCAGGCCAGTTGTTGTGGCGGATGTAATACGTCAGACCGTTGTCGAGTTTGCCGATACGGACATCGGGATCAACGGGTACTGCTGGCAGTTGCGACAGGTCCTGGGCCATCATCGCAACAGTGCTGACGAGGGTCAGCATCAAGGCTGCAAATAGTCTTTTCATATTTCTCATATTTGGTTGTTATTAATTTGGCTGCAAAATTACTGCTTTTTTCCCAATTAGACGCCGTAATCTCAAAAAAAACTACGATGCGGAAGCAAATTATTCACTTTTCACTATTCACTATTCACTATTCACTATTCACTTCTTTATGTTCCGTGGGTGATGCTCCAGTATCTCGCGTCGCAGCGTCGAAGTGTCGATGTGCGTGTAGATTTCCGTTGTGCCGATGCTCTCATGACCCAGCAGCGCCTGGATGATCCTGAGGTCGGCACCGCCTTCCAGCAGCGCTGTGGCAAACGAGTGTCTCAGCGTGTGGGGCGAGATGGTCTTCTGGATACCAGCCATCTCCGCCTGTTGCTTGATCATGATGAGGATCATCGTCCTGGTCAGGTGTCCACCTCGACGGTTCAGGAACACGTAGTCTTCCTCACCGGGCTTGATGGTCATGAGGTTACGGTCCTCAAACCAGTAACGCAGTTCCTTGATGGCTTTCTGCGAGATGGGCACCAGCCGTTCTTTCGAGCCCTTACCGACGACACGTACAAACTCTTCTTGCAGATAGAGGTTCGAGAGTTTCAGGTTCACTAGTTCACTGACGCGCAGACCACAGGAGAAGAGTACTTCGATGATGGCCTTATTGCGCTGTCCCTCCCACTTCGAGAGGTCGATGCCGGCTTCCAGCTGGTCTACTTCCTCTGGCGAGAGCACCTCTGGCAGATGGTCGCCGATCTGTGGAGACTCCAACAGTTCCGAGGGGTCATCGTCGCGATAGCCGTCGAGTTGCAGGAAACGGAAGAAACTCCTTACGCCACTGAGGATACGACACTGGCTCCTGGCGTGGATGCCGATGTCGTGAAGTCCTGCGGAGAAGTGTTCCAGATCTTCGAGGGTGACCTCGCGTATGTCTTTTTCTTCAGCTTTGAGATAGTCGAGCAACTTCCTGAGGTCGCGCTGATAGGCGTCGAGTGTGTTGCCCGACATATTGCGCTGCAACTTCAGGTAGCGCACGTAGTTCTTGACGATGTCTTTCTCCATCCTGAGGCGTTAAGCCAGTAGTCGTTTGGCGAAATAACGGACAGGATACCACACAGAGAGGAATCCCACCACGAGCACTGTGATGAAGATGAGGATGACGTCCTCAGGATGTACGCTGACGGGATAGGCGTTTACGATAAACGAGGCACTCGACGAGCCGAGTTTCACCAGACCGTAGGTTTGTTGTGCCCAACAGAGCACCAGTCCGAGGATGATGCCCACTACGGCGCCGATGGCAGAGATCAGACGACCTTCAAAGAGGAAGATATGCACGATCTGCTTGTCTGAGGCGCCCAGGTTGCGCAGTGTCACCACGTCGTCTTTCTTGTCGATAATCAGCATCGACAGCGAGCCGATGATATTGAAACACGCAATCATCAGGATGAACGTCAGGAAGATATAGGCCATCAGTTTCTCGATCTTCATGATCTTAAAGGTGTCGTCCTGCTGTTCGAAACGGTCCTTCACGTAGTATTTGTCGCCAGCAAGTTTCTTGACGTCACTTTTGACACTCTCAAAATTGCTGCCTGGCTTCAGACGCAGTTCCAGAGCCGATACCATACCCTGCTGCTCGAAGATGCGACGGGTGAAGTCGATGCTCGTCAACAGGTAGTTCTTGTCGTATTTGCCCTGCATCACCTCGAAGAGTACGCCTGGCGAGTAGAGCTCGTCGGCTACGAGACCGTCCATCGGATTGGCCATATTCAACTGGCCTTCGCGACGTGGGGCGTAGACCTTCAGCGGCTCCTGATAGGTATAGCCCGTACCCAGTGCCTCAGCGAGTCTGATGCCAGGAATGCCGTAGAACATGTCTGCGGCATGAAGCTCGAACTCGCCTTCGCCCACGAGGATCTCTTTGATGTGCGTCAGCTGGTCGAAGTTGTCTTCCACACCCTTGATGGTGACCATCGCCTGCCGACCGTTATAGATCACAAGTGCTTGATCCTCAACGGTCTCTGTAGCCACGTCTACCTGCGGTAACTGCTTGATCTGTGTGAGGATGGGGTCGTCGGCGGGTGCGGTCTTTCCTATAACGGGAGTAACCTTCAACTGGGGGTCGAAGGCGGTGAAGAAGGAGGCCACCATATCGTGGAAACCGTTGAACACGGAGAGTGTCACCACAAGGGCCATCGTGGCTACGGCTACTCCCACAACGGAGATGGCGCTGATCACGTTGATGGCGTGCGTCGACTTCTTCGAGAACAGATACCTTCGGGCTATAAATAACGGAAAGTTCATATTTTTTTTAAACTACAACTTAGACAACATGGACAACTCTTTTAAACACATCAGACGACATGTTGTCGTCCTAAAAATGTTGTCTTAGTTGTCATAGTTGTCGTCATTTAATCTTGTTGTTTTTACTTTTTCAATAATTCATCAATCCGTTCGATGTAGTCCAGCGAGTCATCGATGAAGAAGCGCAACTCAGGGATGATACGCAGCTGGTTTTTTACACGAGTGCCCAGCTCATACCTGATCTGCTTGTTGCTGGCATTGATATTCGCCAGGATCTCCTCGCCCTTCTCTGAGGGGAAGATGCTCAGATAGGCCGTGCAGATACTCAGATCGGGTGAGATCTTCGTACGTGTCACAGACACTAACGTACCGTGTGTGGCGCGTGTCTGCTGCTGGAATATCAGCGAAAGCTCCTTCTGGAGCAGTCTTGCAATCTTATTCTGTCTTGTCTCTTGCATTTTTTTCTTTTTTACTACAACTTTTTTTTTACTACAACTTAGACAACTTGGACAACTTTCTTTTTTCAGGCAGAATTTCTGCCTGTAGGCGACATTGTCGCCCTAAATGTTGTCTTTGTTGTCATAGTTGTCGTTTATAATATTATTTATTCTCGTTTTCTTATCAATGTCAACCCGTCGCGGAGAGGGAGGATGACTTGGTCGACGCGAGGGTCTTGGGCGATGTAGTCGTTAAACGTCTCGATGCCCTGCGTCTGGTGGTCCTTGTCGTAGGCGTGGTCCACCACGTGGCCGTCCCAGAGCGTATTGTCGGCGAGGATGAATCCCCCAGGTTTCAGGATGCTCATCACCATCTCGTAGCACTCGCGATAGGTGCGCTTGTCGCCGTCGATGAAGGCCATATCGAACGTGATACCCAGCTTTGGGGCTTCCACGAGGGCGTCGCCGATGATGAACTCAATCTTATCGGCCACCTCCGAACCCTCTATCCAGGGACGGGTGAAGTCCTCCATCTCGTCGTTGATCTCGAAGGTGTAGAGTCGTCCGCCTTCGTCGAGACCTTCTGCCATCGAGATGGCGCTGTAACCGCTGAACGTCCCTACTTCGAGGATGGTCTGTGGACGTATCATCTGCACCAACATCTTCAACAGTCTGCCCTGCAGGTGTCCGCTGGCCATCCGTCCGTGAATGGTGCGGATGTTCGTCGCCCGCCACAGCCTGTACAGATACTCCGGCTCCGCCTCCGAGTGGTCCAAAATATATTTCTCCAGCTCGCTATTCACTTTCCTTTTGTTGACTACTATTTTTTTTACTACAACTTAGACAACATTGACAACTTCTTTTTTTTCAGGCAGAACTTCTGCCTGTAGGCGACATTGTCGCCCTAAATGTTGTCTTCGTTCTCGCCTTGCGAGCGACCAAAGGTCGAGCGGTCATAGTTGTCGTTAATCAAAACTACTTGTCGTTAGTGAGCGCTGCTACAGCCAGGCGATACGAGTCGAGTCCGAAGCCGCAGATTACGCCCTTGCAGGCGCAGCTGATCATCGACTTATGTCTGAACTCCTCGCGCTGATGCACATTCGAGATATGCACCTCTATCACAGGACACTTCAGCGAACGGATGCAGTCCTGCAGCGCAATCGACGTGTGGGTATAGGCACCCGCATTCAGCACGATGCCGTCGTAGCCGCCGAAGAAGCCTGTCTCCTGCATCTTGTTGATCAGCTCGCCCTCCACGTTGCTCTGATAGTAGTCAATCTCCACGTCAGGGAACTTCTTGCGCAGCTCCGGCAGATAGCTTTCGAACGACTCTGAGCCATAGATACCCGGCTCCCGCTGCCCCAGAAGATTGAGGTTCGGACCGTTGATAATCTGTATCTTCATACCTTTATTATATATATAACGGCTGCAAAGGTACGAAAAAAAGTGAAAAGAGGAAAGTGAAAAGTGAAAAAATTGCTGCTGCCTGCATAATTATCATTTAAAAACACTACCTTTGCAACCATATATGGAACAGAAAACATCTATCTACACGCTCACTTCCGAGCTACACGACGAGAAGGCCGTGAGTGCCGTAACCAGGGAGTTCCTGGAGAGTCTGAACATCGCGTACGACCTGAAGGGTGCCGACTTCGCCGACTATGGTTGTCAGGGTCTTAACCTGATTTATGTGCGTACAGGAGGTACTGAGGGTATCTTCAAACGCTTGTTGCCTGAGTTGCAGGCCAAGAGCCGCCGACCGTTCTATCTGCTCACTTCAGGCAAGAGCAACTCGCTGGCGGCATCGATGGAGATCCTCTCCTATCTGCGTCAGAACGGTATTCAGGGCGAGATCATTCATGGTTCTGCGGAGTATATCGGCAGCCGCATCGCGCTGCTGGCGAAAGTTGAGGACGCACGCCGACAACTCGATGGCGTCAAACTCGGCATCATTGGCAAACCCTCCGACTGGCTCATCTCCAGTCATGCCGACAAAGACGCTGTAAGACAGCAACTTGGCATCGAACTGACGGACATCGCCATGCAGGAACTCTTCGAGGCCGTTGAGGCTAAGGGCGACATCTACGAGGCGCTGAAGGTCATCATCAGCCAGCATCAGCTGCAAGGGTTCACGCTGCGCTGCTTCGACCTGCTGTCGACGGTGAAGGATACGGGCTGCATGCCCTTGGCGCGTCTGAATGCCGAGGG
>JAEENF010000189.1 GCA_016283605.1 Prevotella sp. | reverse complement strand
TCACAAGTTCGCGCCAATCTTCGAGAAATGGGTGGAAAACCTATCGCTGGGGCCAGGCCCCACTGATAGGTTCCAGCCAAACCTATCACCGGGGCCTGGCCCCAGTGATAGATTTATCGTGGTGGATGACGGGACGGAGACGAACGAGACGAGATTAGGAGCCGTCTGCGACTTACTCTTCGCCATTGATAAACTGAACATTGATGATGATATAATGGTGGTGGCGGCGGATAATTTGTTGTTCTTCAGTTTTCAGGAGTTTGTGGACTTTGCGAAAGAGAAGGGGACGAGTTGTATCATGTGTCATGAGGAGCCGAGCATAGAGAAACTGCAGCGCACTGGTGTCGTCGAACTCGATGCCAATAACCGTGTGCTCGGTATGGAGGAGAAGCCTCAGGTGCCGAAGAGCCATTGGGCCGTGCCGCCATTCTATATTTATCTGAAGAAGGATCTGGACTTGATCAGACATGCTGTGGAGAATGGTTGCGGCAAGGATGCTCCAGGCAACTTGGCACACTATATGGTGGAGCATACGACCATGCATGCCTGGCCAATGTCAGCTGGACGGTTTGATATCGGCAGTCTCGATACCTATTATGCGGCGGTGAAACGCTTCGGGTGAACTGATGTCTTTGCTGGAAAATAAGAAGGGGAGCGGGCCTGAACACAGGTTCGCTCCCCTCTGTTAGTGGGGAAAGAGACGCCTCTCTTTTTTGTATATAGTATCAGGTTAACATTAATGGTCTCGGTATGTGATCCTGATAAAACAATCAACGGATGGACTGCAAATGTATGAAATATTTTTCAAAGCACCAAATTATTTGTAACATTTTGTATATCATTAACGACTTTTAAATATTTTACATTTCAAACAAAAATGTTTTCTAAAAACACTATTACATAATTGTTGATACTCAGCGATATAACTCCATTTTATAAATTATTATCACAAAACACAGACATCGTAAATATTTGACAAAACAAAATTGTGCTGTAAAAAATCTTACCAATATTAATGTAAAAAAGATTGAAGATTAATGAAAATGTATGATTGCAAGAAAGGTCTTATGTTAACTTTTTTATTCCGTTTTATTTTGCTTTTTTGCGGGAAAAATAAAAATTATCGTGAATTTATTTTGTGATTTGCTTACTTATTCGTACCTTTGCAGCGTTTTAGAGCAAGATATGGTTTATGAGAAATCCATTTGACAAGATATTGAACTGGTATTTCACCAAGAACTCGCTGCCGTACTGGTGTATCTTTCTGATTGACTGCGGCATTGTGACGTTCAGCGGATTCATGGTATACTGGATCTTCAACAAGACTGACACCCTTTACGAAAATACGCTGCAAGTGCTGGCAACGATGATCTGTTTCTCGTTGTTGAGTATCCCTGGCTTCAGACTGTTCCATACCTATTCAGGTTTTATGCGCTACTCGAGTTTCGTGGACCTGATGCGCGTGGTGTATGGTAATCTGGTGAATCTGGGTATTGTGTTGTTGGCGCAGTATGGTATGGACTTCCTGCCGAGGGCCTATTTCGTGCATTTCAATACGACGAGTATCTTCCTGATATATATCATTTCCACGTTGCTGATGTGGGCTTTGCGTGTGTTTGTGAAGACGCTATACGATGTGGCCTTCTCGAATACGCGTGCCGTCAGGGTGCTGATTTACGGTGCCATGCAGGGCGGTGTCGGTCTGGCTAAGAATGTCATGAGTCAGAGACCTCGGCGATTTGTCGTCAAAGGATTTATCACGCATCATAAGAACACGAAGCACCAGCAGATTATGGGTGAGCGAGTGTATTCGGTGCGTGACAATCTGGCTGAGATCATCAAACAGAACGATATCGAGGGTGTGTTGGTGGCGCCCTATCGGGTGAATGAATTCCGAAACAATCAGGAGATTCAGGATATCATCATCGGTGCCGGTGCGAAGGTGTATATGGCCCAGAGTGCCAAGGAGATGGATATTGAGAATGACACCCCTGTGGACTTCGGATCACTGCATTTGCGCGAGGTGAGTGTGGAAGAATTGCTGCCCAGACAGGAGATCCGCGTGGACCTGAAGTCGGTGGAGGAACTGATCAAGGGTCAGAAGGTGCTGATCACGGGTAGTGCCGGTTCTATCGGTAGTGAGATGGTGAGACAGATTGCCAAGTTCCGTCCTGCGAAGATGATGCTGATCGACCAGGCCGAGACCCCGCAGCACGATATCCGACTGATGATGGCCAAGGACTTCCCGAACGTGCCTGCCGAGGTGATCGTGACCAGCATCAGTCGTCAGCGCAGGATGGAGGAGATCTTCCGGACGTTCAGGCCCGACTACGTGTTCCATGCCGCTGCCTACAAGCATGTGCCGATGATGGAGGACAACCCCTCGGAGGCTGTGTTGAACAATATCTGGGGTACGAAGGTCATCGCCGACTTCTCTGTGAAATATGGTGTGAAGAAGTTTGTGATGGTATCGACGGATAAGGCTGTGAACCCCACGAACGTGATGGGCTGTTCGAAGCGTATCTGTGAGATCTATGTGCAGAGTCTGGACCAGGCCATCAAGGAGAAGAAGATGGTGGAGCATCTATCGATACTGGGCAATAAGGAGAGCTTTATCACGGTTTCGCAGATGGGTGGTCCCACTGCCAGGACGCAGTTTGTGACCACGCGTTTTGGTAATGTGCTGGGCTCGAATGGATCGGTGATTCCTTTGTTCCGCGAGCAGATTAAGAACGGTGGTCCTGTGACAGTCACTGACGAGCGTATCGTGCGTTTCTTCATGCTGATTCCTGAGGCCTGTAAGCTGGTGCTGGAGGCCGGTACCAAGGGTAATGGCGGTGAGATTTTCGTGTTCGACATGGGTAAGCCGGTGAAGATCGTTGATCTGGCCAATAGGATGATTAAGCTGAGCGGTGCCAAGAATGTAGAGGTGAAATTCACGGGTTTGCGTCCTGGCGAGAAACTCTACGAAGAGGTGCTCAACGAACTCGAAGGCACGAAGCCTACGTTCCATGAGAAGATCCGTATTGCGGAGGTCCGTGAGTATGACTACGACAAGGTGAGCAAGGATATCGACGAGTTGATCGAGATCTCGAAGAAGTATGACGATATGGCGACGGTGGCGAAGATGAAGGAGATCGTGCCGGAGTATAAGAGTAATAACTCGGTATATGAGAAACTGGATAAGTAAAATATTTTTTATAGGCTGTCTGATGGTATCTCTGGGCGTGTCTGCCCAAGGACCTGCCCAAGGACCGGCGAAAGACGCACAGGCAGTGGCGAAAGACTCCCTGACAGTGGTGATGGACTCCACGGCTTCTGCAGCAGAGGACAGCATCGTGACCTCTGTCGTGGATGATGAAGCCTTGGCCGCTGCAGGAGAAGAGGTGACGGAGAAGGGCGGGTTCCACAAACAGCTGAAGACGAAGTTTATCGACGGCAACGTCTGGTTTATGTCACTGGTGGCCCTGGCCCTGGTGCTGGGACTGGCCTTTTGTGTGGAGCGTATCCTCTATCTGATGATGTCGGAGATCAAGGCCAAGAAGTTGACCGAGGATATCCGTCAGAAACTGGAGGCCAAGGATGTGGAAGGCGCCAAGGACCTCTGTCGGAAAACCCGTGGTCCTGTGGCGAGTGTGTGTTATCACGGGTTGTTGCATATCGACCAACCCATGGACGCCATCGAGCGCAGCATCACGAACTACGGTGGTCTGCAGGCTGCCAACCTGGAGAAGGGTTGTTCGTGGATCAAGCTGTTTATCGCCATGGCCCCCTCACTGGGATTCTTAGGAACTGTGATCGGTATGGTGATGGCCTTCGACCGGATTCAGGTGGCCGGAGATATCGGTCCTACGATTGTGGCCCAGGGTATGAAGGTGGCGCTGATCACGACCATCTTTGGTATCGTGGTGGCCCTGATCCTGCAGTTGTTCTATAGCTATATCCTGTCGAAGATTGAGAAGTTGACAGGGGATATGGAGGAGAGCGCGATTGAATTGCTGGATTGCATCCAG
>JAEENF010000017.1 GCA_016283605.1 Prevotella sp. | reverse complement strand
GAGAAACGTAAGAAGTACGACCAGTATGGTGAACAGTGGCGTCAGGCTGATGCCTTTGGCGGTGCTGGAGCAGCTGGCGGAGCTAATCCTTTCGGCGGCTTCGACTTCTCTGGCTTTACAGGTGGCGGCGGCTTCAGTTCATTCTTCGAGGATCTGTTCGGACGTAAAGGTCAACAGGGTGGGGGCTTTGGCGGTTTCCAAGGTTTTTCCTCAGGAGGCTCAGGCTTCGGCAGACAGGCTCGTCAGCATTCTGGCGAGATGAATGCGAATGTCTCTATCGATCTCTACACGGCCTTGTTGGGTGGTGAGATCATCGTCACCCTCTCAAACGGTCAGAAACTGAAGCTGAAGATCAAGCCCGAGACACAGCCCGGTACGAAAGTACGTCTGCGTGGCAAGGGGTATGATCGGGGCGATGGCACCTTCGGCGACTTGATTATCACCTATCAAATCAAACTGCCGGAGAACCTCTCTGAACGTCAGAAAGAGCTCCTCCGGCAGATGCGCCAAGGCTAGACTGGGCCTATGAGAAGGCCACTGTGAGTCCGGCCATCACGATGCTGACCATCGACATCAGCTTGATGAGGATGTTCAGCGACGGACCAGATGTATCCTTGAACGGGTCACCTACGGTGTCGCCAACGATACAGGCCTTATGGGCAAACGAACCCTTGCCGCCGAAGTTACCCTCTTCGATATTCTTCTTTGCATTATCCCAGGCGCCACCCGCATTGGCCATGAATACAGCCAGCGTGAAGCCGCCAGCCAGACCGCCAACGAGCAGTCCGAGTACACCGGCCACACCGAGGATGATACCTACCACGATGGGAATGATGATGGCGAGCACCGACGGGATGATCATCTCGTGCTGGGCAGCCTTCGTCGAGATCTCCACGCAACGACCGTAGTCGGGTGTACCTGTACCCTCGAGGATACCGGCAATCTCACGGAACTGCCGACGTACTTCCTGTACCATCTTCTCGGCAGCACGACCTACAGCCTCCATCGTCATACCGCAGAACAGGAAGGCGGCCATCGCACCGATGAACGCACCGACAATGACGCGGGGATTCATGAGGTTGATCTGGAAGAAGTTCATGAAGTCGGGAATCGTGGCATCAGCGGCATTGATGGTCTGACCGGCAACGTTTGTCAGCGTCTCGCCGGCACGCTCCATCGCAATCTTGATTTCCTCGATGTAAGAAGCCAGCAGAGCCAAAGCCGTGAGGGCAGCAGAGCCGATGGCAAAGCCCTTACCTGTAGCTGCTGTCGTATTGCCCAGTGCGTCGAGGGCATCGGTACGATGACGAACCTCTTCGCCCAACTGGCACATCTCGGCATTGCCACCAGCATTGTCGGCAATAGGTCCGTAAGCGTCGGTGGCCAGCGTGATACCCAGCGTAGAGAGCATACCTACGGCAGCGATACCGATGCCGTAAAGGCCCTGTGCCAGCGATGCCGAAGACATGGAGAGGTCGAAGCCATTAGCACAGAGATAACTCAGCATGATGGCCACACCGATGGTGATGACTGGGATGCAGGTCGAGATCATACCCGTACCAATACCTTTAATAATAACGGTAGCCGCACCTGTCTGACCTGCCTCAGAAATTTTTTGCGTCGGCTTATAGGAGTGCGACGTATAGTACTCTGTAGCCTGTCCGATGATCACACCGGCAGCCAGACCCGAAATCACCGAGAACGACAGTCCTACCCAGTTTTCGATTTCCAGGAAGTACAGTATGCCGAAGGTGGCAGCAGCGATAAGGACGGCGCTGACGTTTGTACCCAGTGAGAGTGAATGCAACAGGTCCTTCATCGTAGCACCTTCTTTCGTGCGGACGAGGAAAATACCCAAGAGTGAGAGGAACACACCCACAGCGGCGATAAGCATCGGGGCGATGACGGCCTTCAACTGAATCTCAAGTCCTGCCACACCAAAGGCAGCGGCACCAAGGGCAGCGGTAGACAGAATCGAACCGCAATACGACTCATACAGGTCGGCACCCATACCGGCCACGTCGCCTACGTTGTCACCTACGTTATCGGCAATGGTGGCGGGGTTACGCGGGTCGTCCTCAGGGATGTCGGCTTCCACCTTACCTACAATGTCGGCACCTACGTCGGCTGCCTTGGTGTAGATACCACCACCCACACGGGCGAACAGCGCCTGCGTAGAAGCACCCATACCGAAGGTCAGCATGGTGGTGGTGATGGTGATGAGCGAGTCGTCAGTGAGTCCGTTGAGAACAATGAACCAGATGGCGATGTCGAGCAATCCGAGACCTACAACAGTAAGACCCATCACGGCACCCGAACGGAAGGCCACTTTCAGACCGCTGTTCAGACTCTGACGGGCTGCATTGGCTGTACGGGCAGAAGCGTAGGTAGCCGTCTTCATACCGAAGAAGCCTGCCAATCCTGAGAATAAACCACCTGTGAGGAAGGCAAACGGCACCCAGCGGTTCTGCACGTTCAGGCCAAAGGCCATGAAGGTGAAGAGCAGACAGAGTACGACGAACACGATAAGTACCACCTTGTACTGTTGCCAGAGATAGGCCATAGCGCCTTTTCGCACGTAGAGTGCGATTTCTTTCATACGCGGCGTACCTTCGTCAGCATTCATCATGCTGCGGAAGAAATAGTACGCCATGCTCAGTGCCACCACCGATGCGATGGGCACGAGCCAGAATACTGAGGGAATGTTCATAAATACTTGGTTTTAGCTTGTTGGTTAAATGTTAACTTGCTCTCTGCTAATCGTCGGCGAACTCTATCAGCTGTGCCGACTCCTCGTCGTCGCCGTCACCGCTCAGGTCCATCATCGTAGAGTAGTTCTCCTCGGTGATCTCGTCGTCATCGGGATCCTCCACGCTGTCGTCGTCGTCGTGGTTCTTATAGTCGTCCTTCACCTCGAAGTCCTCATCATCGTCCTCTCCGATTTCTCCGTTGTCTTCATCAGTGAACTTCATCTTGAGTTTCTCGGGTTCGGGCTTCAGTTTGGCGAAGATGGCCTCTACCCAGTTGCCCTTGGGTACTTCCAATACTTCATAGCCGTCGTCGATCTTCTTCTCATACATACCACCCTTTTTGTGCAGACGGTCTTTCGGCAACGTCGTCGTCGAAATGTCGAAACCGCTGAGGATGATGTCCTGGATGGATTGTGAGAGCGAGTCCCAGCCACCGCCGAAGTTACGGCTGAGCACCTCTATCAGCTTTGAGGCGGTGATATGACGGATATTCTCATAACTCAGGTCAGTCACACGGAGGATGGGCTTTTTCTTCAGAGCCCAGATGACCATAGTTCCTTCGTCCAGTCTCAACTCGCCTACCTTATAACCTTGTTTGGTGTATGCTTTTTTCTGGACGGGTGACATTTCTCTGACTTCCTGTATCTCGAAGGCACAACGGATGATGTCCACATAATGACGGAAGCTCTCACGGACATCAGGGTCTTTCAGTCCTGATTCCAGCATACGAAAGACATCGTTTTCCTGAATGTCCCATACTGAACTCTTGGTCATTGTTTTCAGCGACAGCGCATTGTTGTCTTCTAATTCTTTCTTTTGTCTTGCCATAGTTTTTTGAATTAATTTGGTGCAAAGATACGAAAAAAAGTGAAAAGTGAAAAGTGAAAAGTGAAAAATTTACTGCCTTCCTCCATTTTTTTTATTTTTTGTTGTACTTTTGTGGCTGATTATGTCACAACCGTTAGCTGAACGACTCCGTCCCCGTACGCTCGATGAGTATATCGGCCAGCAGCATCTGGTAGGCGAGGGGGCCATCCTGCGTAAGATGATCGACGCAGGACGCATCTCTTCGTTTATCCTGTGGGGACCTCCCGGCGTGGGTAAGACGACGCTGGCACAGATCATTGCCCACCGGCTGGAAACGCCTTTCTACACGCTCTCAGCCGTCACCAGCGGTGTGAAGGATGTGCGCGATGTCATCGAGAAGGCCCAGAAAGGACGCTTCTTCAACGAGGCGTCGCCGATTCTCTTCATCGACGAGATTCACCGTTTCTCGAAATCCCAGCAGGACTCCCTACTTGGTGCTGTCGAACGGGGTGTGGTGACGCTGATTGGTGCGACCACCGAGAACCCCTCGTTCGAAGTTATCCGGCCCTTGCTCTCCCGCTGTCAGCTTTATGTCCTGAAGTCGCTGGAGAAGGACGACCTGTTGCAGTTGCTCGACCGCGCCATCCATACTGATGTCATCCTGAAGGAGCGTCACATCGAACTCCGTGAGACTGGCGCAATCTTAAGGTTTAGTGGAGGCGATGCCCGCAAGCTGTTGAATATCTTGGAGTTGGTCGTTGAGTCAGAGTCGGGCGATGTCGTCATCACCGACGAACTCGTGAACCTTCGTCTGCAGCAGAATCCGTTGGCTTACGACAAGGACGGTGAGATGCATTACGACATCATCTCGGCCTTCATCAAGAGCATCCGCGGCAGCGATCCTGATGCGGCGCTCTACTGGCTGGCCAGGATGATTGAGGGTGGGGAAGACCCGAAGTTCATCGCCCGCCGACTGGTGATCTCTGCCGCCGAGGATATCGGTCTGGCTAATCCTAATGCGCTGTTGCTGGCCAATGCCGCCTTCGATGCCGTCAACAAAATCGGCTGGCCTGAGGGACGCATCCCGTTGGCTGAGGCCACCGTCTATCTGGCGACTTCGCCGAAGAGCAACTCGGCCTATCTGGCTGTCGATGCCGCCCTCGACCTGGTGCGACGTACGGGTAACCAACCCGTTCCGCTGCCCATCCGCAATGCGCCTACTGAGCTGATGAAGGAGTTGGGTTATCACGACGGCTACAAGTACCCTCACGACTTCCCGGGGCATTTCACGCCGCAGCAGTATCTGCCCGATGCACTCACCGCCGAGCGGCTATGGCACGGACAGCATTCGCCCGCCGAGGAAAAACTCCTCGAGCGCATGAAGGCCTACTGGGGAGAAAGATTCGAGGAGTGAATAGTGAATAGTGAAAAGTGAATAGTGAAAATCGCGATTAAGCGAGAGCAGAGCCGAATGAATTCGAGCTATGCCGAGCGTGATCGATTTAGACGAAGTCAATAGTTTTGGAACAGGATATAATAATTTATGTGATTGAGTTGCTGGGCACGTTTGCCTTTGCGATCTCCGGCATCCGCCATGCGGCTGCCAAGCACTTCGACTGGTTTGGCGGTTACGTCTGCGGCATCGCGGTGGCCATCGGCGGCGGAACCATCCGCGACGTCATGCTCGGCACCACACCCTTCTGGATGACCACACCTATATATATGATATGTACGGGAGTCGCCCTGCTCACCGTCGTCTTCTTCGGCAAGTGGATGGAACCGCTGAAGAATGCGTGGTTTGTCTTCGACACCCTCGGACTGGCGCTCTTCACCATCGCCGGCATACAAAAGAGCCTCCTCTTCGGACAACCCTTCTGGGTGGCGATCATCATGGGCTGCATCACGGGTTCGGCGGGCGGTGTCATCCGCGATGTGCTGCTCAACAACGAGCCCGTCATCTTCCACCGCGAGATCTATGCGATGGCCTGTGTGTTGGGTGGTGTGGTCTATTGGGGACTGGCCGAGCTGGGTCTGCCCGTCGAGTGGTGCGCCGTCACCAGTTTCATCGTCACCTGTCTCATCCGCTTCCTCGCCGTCCGCTATCACATCTCCCTGCCTGTCCTCACGGAAAAGAAATAACTATTCCATCAAAAATCAGAGTTCTTAGAATAAAAAAGTCTCAGAGAATTCTCTGAGACTTCTGTGATCCGGTCGGGGCTCGAACCCGAGACCTACTGCTTAGAAGGCAGTTGCTCTATCCAACTGAGCTACCAGACCATTTTTGTTTTGCGGCTGCAAAGATAGGCATTTTTTTGGAAACCACCAAATTTCAGACGGTAAATTTGATGTAAGTGCGGTCATCGAAGGAATTATTCCCCGCAGCGAAGCCCTTCGTGGCCTTGAAATCACCGATATTCAACGGGTCGGCGGTTTTTTGATGGGCCAGTCGTGCTTCTGACTCGGCCAGCGTCGGGCAGAGGAAGGGATAGCCGTCGGAGGCGAGGACAATCTCCCACGAACGGAAGTCGAGCGTGATGACGGGTACGAGGTGTTCAGGGATGCGGAAACCGTCGATGACGGCATAGGTGACGTTCTGGTTCTTCATCTCTTCGAGCATGCGGGGGATGATGGATGCACGGGCCTCGTCGTTGGCGAGGATTTCCTCGGGCGTACGACCTTCGGCCAGCATCTCGCGTACCTTCACGGCCCGTTGTTCGGCCAGCATCTGCTCGTAGGGTTTGGGATTCTCGCAGAGTTCACCGTTGATGAGACACTGACAGTCGCCGATCATCCAGATCTCACGACGCAGACGGGAGTAGACGACGGCCGAGGCGGTGAGACGTTCCTCGGGATGTGTGGCTGGGTCGGCAGGAGTCTTTGAGAAGAGTCGGCGCAGCAGTCCAGGGTGATAGCGTTTCTGTATCTCGCGGGTGACACCGTTGCAGAACTGATGGCAGGAGGTGTCGGGCGACATCTGACGGATATAGCGGCTGACGATCAGCATGGCATAGCGGCCGTTGGTCATGCGGGGATGATAGCGGTTGGTGGTCTTCGAGGTGGAACCGTCGATGACGGCGATGAAGTCATTTGTGACGACCAGACCGTCCTCGCTTTTCCTGGTTGGGCTTTTCGCTATGATGCTTTGCTCGAGGATTTTCATTCTTAAAGTTGGGATTATAAGATTTGGGCTTGCCGTTGGAGGCGGGGCGATAACCACCTGGTGACGGCATGCCTGAGTAGAGCTTGGCGATGAGGTCGGGACGGTCTATGCGGCGCAACGACTGTTCGATGCCACGACGCTCCTCGGGCTTGTACCAGAAGAAGTACTGGCGCTGGGCCAGTTTCTCCTTTGGCGTCTTGGCGCTGAATACGGGCTGGAGCGTATAGGGGTCGAAACCTGTGTACCAGGTCTCGGTGGCATTGGTGAGGGGCGTAGGCGTAAAGTCCTGTACCTGCTCGAGATGGAAATCGAGGTTCTTGGTAATCACCGCCAACTCGGCCATATCCTCCTCCTGACAGCCTGGGTGGCTGGAGATGAAGTAGGGGATGATCTGCTGACGAAGACCCTCCTCGCGATTGATGCGGTCGAAGATGCGCTTGAACTCGTAGAACTGCTGGAACGAGGGCTTGCGCATGAGGTAGAGCACACGTTCGCTAGTGTGCTCGGGAGCCACCTTCAGACGGCCTGACACATGACGGGTGATGAGCTCGCGGGTGTACTCCATGGCGGCCTTGTTGCTGACCTCGTCCTTGCTGCGGTGTAATAACAGATCATAGCGGACACCACTGCCGATATAGCTGTGCTTGATGCCAGGAAGGGCGTCGACAGAACGGTAGATATCGAGCAACTTAGAGTGGTCGGTATTCAGGTTCGGACAAATCTGCGGGTGGATACATGAAGGGCGACGGCACTTTTCGCAGGCGTTCTTGTTGCGTCCGCTCATGCCATACATATTCGCCGACGGGCCTCCTAGGTCGGACAGGTTGCCCTTGAAGTCGGGCATCGCGATAATCTGTTTCACCTCGCGCAGGATACTCTCCTTTGAGCGACAGGTAATGAATTTGCCCTGATGGGCCGAAATCGTACAGAAGGCACATCCGCCAAAACAACCGCGATGGATGTTGACACTGAACTTAATCATGTCGTAAGCGGGAATGCACTTGCCCTTGTATTTGGGATGTGGCTGGCGCGTGTAAGGCAAATCGAACGAGGCGTCGAGTTCCTCGGTGGTCATAGGCGGGTAGGGCGGATTGACAACGACGTAGCGGCCGTCGACTCCCTGCAGCAGACGCTGGGCGTGCATCATGTTCGACTGTTCCTCGACGTTCTTAAAGTTCTCGGCCTGGGCGCGCTTGTTCTTCAGACACTCCTCGTGCGAATGGAGCACGATGTCGCGATCGGTAATACCCCCGAGGATATCCTCCTTACGTGAGAGATAGACCGTTTGTGGCAGGTCGCGAATGTCGCGGATACGCTCGCCGGCAACCAGTCGGCGTGCCAGTTCGATGGTGACTTTCTCGCCCATACCGTAAGTGATCATATCGGCGGGCGAATAGCAAAGCAGACACTTCTTGAGCTCGTCGCTCCAATAGTCGTAATGGGTCACGCGGCGCAGCGAGGCCTCGATGCCGCCAAGCACTACGGGCACATCGGGATAAAGTTCCTTGAGGATCTTGGCATAGACGATGGTGGGGTACTCCGGGCGCATATCGTGACGACCATCGGGGCTGTAGGCATCCTCAGATCGCAGACGACGCGCAGCGGTGTATTTGTTCACCATCGAGTCCATACAGCCTGGGGCAACGCCAAAGAAGAGGCGTGGGCGACCTAGTTTCTTGAAATCGCGATAGTCGCCGTGCCAGTCGGGCTGGGGTACAATGGCTACACGGAAACCTGCGGCCTCGAGGGTGCGGCCAATCACGGCAGCACCAAACGAAGGGTGGTCGACATACGCGTCGGCAGAGAAGAGGATGACGTCCAGTTCATCCCATCCTCTGAGTTCCAACTCCTTCTTCGTCGTCGGCAGGAAATCCGTCAGCCTGTATTCCATCAATTAAAGGGTGTTCCCTGGAAGGCGCGGGTCGTCATACCGAGGTTCTCGTTACCTTGGTTCTTCCAGTTGATGAAGAGCAGTACGAGCTGTTGCAGTCCGTAGGCCTTCATGTTGGGGTGATAGATGACGTCGAGGCAAAGGTCGAGCAGGTCTCTGTCAAGAGCTGACTGTCCTCCGAGCAGCGAACGGATGTTCAGACGGAGCTTTTCCAGCACCTGTTCGTCAACGTAACCGTTGGAATCGATAAGGTCGCGGAAGAGTTGATACTTCTCGATGGTCTGAAGATGGGTATCTTCAATCTCGATGGTTCTTGTTCCCGAAGAGTTAGTTTGAATCTTCATAATCTGGTGGGTTTTAAGGGTTAATATTATTGTAAC
>JAEENF010000188.1 GCA_016283605.1 Prevotella sp. | reverse complement strand
AATACATAAAAATAACAATTCTATTTATCATAATGTTCCAAATACTATCCAGTAGGTAGTTTCTGGATGGGGTGGGAGGTGCTTATTGCAACATTGCAACGCAACAAAAGCCCATTTTTGCCCCATCTTCAGCAGACAAGTACTGTTAAAATGTTTGTAAATGTAAAATAAATTGGCTAATATTTTAGCCTTCGTAATTGTGCAAACTAGAGCGCGAAGGCCTTACAAATCTCTTCGAAAATCAAAAGTTCTGACATATTTTACACCATTTTTGCGCCCTTACTAGGGAACAATATTTCCCCAGTAAGGGAACAATACTTTTACCGTAACTAAACAGCCTCTTTACTTACTGCAAAGTGCCGCTTCTCTGCCCTTAAACTAGGCCTCTCCGCAGCTCAAAAAACTTTCAAATTTCCAACACACTCACTCTCAACCACTTACAAATCCTCATAACTTCCGTATTTCCAGCCACTTCATCACCGTCCGAAAATACTCAATTCTCAAACGGTTTCTTGTAAATATGTTTCTTCATTTATTACAAAACAGGTCTACCCCTATTGACCGCAGAGTCTCACGTAAACAGGTTTTGAAGTGAGCCATTTAGCGAACTTTTTAACATCTATAGTTGCCGAAAACGACCATTTTTTTTGCCGTTCACTACAAAAAACATTATAAAAACTACATTTTTTGCCATATTATAACCTGATTGTCACAATATATCCTCCCTATTATTATCTTCAAGTATTTCTTTCATTTTCATCTTACATAGTGGAAATTCCTATAACCTACCATAAAAAATCAAATAAAGGTTAGGCAATACTCAATTAAAGCCTCTTTTTCATACTCTTTCAAATACTATAATATACCTTTGCTTCGGCACCCTGTGCTATCTTGGGGCCAAACTCCGCAGTAAGTATATGCTCTGAATCATCCTCCCACAGATTCGCCGCCTTAGCCCATTGTTCTATGAGCTTCTCCTGCTGCTCATCTATTTCCCAGTTTGCTGGGCTTCCTTGCCCTGTCGAGCGAGCACAGGCTGCGTCTCGGCATAAGTTAAGCGAGCTTACTTCTGCTCTCGACTGGCTCTGTCCTTGGCGGCCTTCAGCATCGCAACTTGCTCTAAGGCTTGCTGTCGCGTAGCATGCGACGATGGACGCCCCAATGAGAGGCGAGCCTCCCTTGCAGAGTCCTGCATGCTCTGATAGATTGAATCTAGAAAAATCTTCTCTCCCATTTTGTATGTCTTTTGCGTAGTTATCAATCATTTGCAGCGTTCTGGCCGTAAAACCTTCGGCTGCGATGGCGGCGTATATGTCGTTCAATACATCCATAACCTGATTATTCTCTTTATGATTGCAAAGATACGAATAATCTTTGAGAATAATTATAATCAACCACTATTTTACACATTATTTAATAATGTTGCGGTTGTTGCCAAAAAATCACAAAATTCCTTCGCCGATTAAAATATAATATGTATATTTGCAGCGTCCTGAGGATAGTAATTAGAGTTTAAATACAACGCAATGATGACAGAAAAAGAAGAGAAATACAGCCTGCTAACTGAGCAGGTCAAGAGCCTGACAGAGGGTGAGACGGATGCCATTGCTGTGATGGCCAATGTGTGTGCAGCCATTCAACAGGAGATGGGATTCTTCTGGACAGGATTCTATCGGGTGGTAGGCAATGAACTGCTGCTGGGACCGTTTCAGGGGCCTGTGGCCTGTATGCATATCCCATACGGAAAAGGAGTATGCGGTTCGGCCTGGAAGCAGCGCGAGACCATCGTGGTGCCTGACGTGGAGCAGTTTCCTGGACATATCGCCTGCAGCAGTCTCTCACGCTCGGAGATTGTCGTGCCGCTGTTTTCTGACAGCGGTGAGGTGACAGCAGTCCTCGATATTGACAGTAAGGAACTGGCTACATTCGACGATACAGACTGCAAATATTTAGAGGCTATCTGTGGATTGATAGCCTCTATATTTCAGTAAGTTACGGAATTACAATAAACCTTTGGTGCTGGGGAGTTCGTAATGATAGATGTCGCGACGGACTGCCATCTTCAGCGAACGGGCTAGGGCCTTGAAGATGCCTTCGATCTTGTGGTGCTCATTCTGACCTTCGGCCTTGATGTTCAGATTCATCTTGGCTGCATCAGAGAGACTCTTGAAGAAGTGGAGGAACATCTCTGTGGGCATCTCGCCAATCTTCTCGCGATGGAACTCAGCATCCCAAACCAGCCAAGGACGACCGCCGAAGTCGAGGGCGACGGAACACAGACAGTCATCCATAGGCAGACAGTAGCCATAGCGTTCTATGCCGCGCTTGTTGCCAAGTGCAGTGAGAATACACTCTCCAAGGGCGATGGCCGTATCCTCAATAGTATGATGTTCATCCACCTCAAGGTCGCCTTTGGTGTGAATCAGGAGGTCGATGCTGCCGTGCTTGCCGATCTGCTCAAGCATGTGGTCGAAGAAACCCAGTCCTGTGCTGATGTCACACTGGCCTGTGCCATCGAGATTCACCTTCACATGGATATCGGTTTCTTTCGTTGTCCGTTTCACCTCAGCCGTCCGTTCGCCTGCAAACAACAGTTCGCTGATCTTGTCCCAAGACATACCTTCATCACTTAATATCAGCGACTTACAACCGATATTCTCAGCGAATTTCCGATCCGTCTCGCGATCACCGATGACATAGGAATTGGCGATGTCGTAATCCGGATCTTTCATGTATTTCTCCACAAGGCCGGTATTGGGCTTGCGAGTAGGGGCATTGTCCTCTGGGAAGTGCGGGTCGATGAGGGTCTCATCGAAAGTGATGCCTTCGCCTTCGAGAGTCTGGAGAATAAAGTTGTGGACTGGCCAGAAGGTGTCTTCTGGGAAAGCATCGGTTCCAAGACCATCCTGGTTACTCACCATCACAAACTCGAAGTCAGTATGTTGACGGATGAAATTGAGATTGCGGAAGACGCCTTTCGTAAACTTGAGTTTTGCGAAATCGTCAATCTGTTCGTCGGCGGGTTCCTCAATGAGCGTCCCATCACGGTCGATAAAGAGAAGTCGTTTCATTTATTCTGTGTTTTTGGTGTTGATTCCTTGATTTTACTGAATACAGGCTGGTAGGATAGGAGAGAGGCTGTTGCCTGAATGCATCCTGAGAAGAACAGGACCAGCAGCGTCATCACCAGCATATATGAGGGGAGTCCTATCTTGTCGCCCATGAACTCACCGATATGAGCCTGGATATTTGCCAGCGAGAGAATCACTGCCGGCAGTATGGTCACGACGGTGGTGAGCAGGGCAATACCTGTGCATTCCGTGAGGTTCTGAGCAAGTTTTTTGGTTAAGACATGCTTCCGAAGTCCCATCCAAAGCAAAGCACCTATATAGAACAATGGTACGAGCAATAATGGCAGTATGGCAATGATTACTGGCAACATGGGCACCAACGTGAAACGATAGATGATCAGTGTCGTCAATCCACTATAACATAAGGCATAAATCAATATCCAATACCATTTCCGGCGCAGGAATAACTTCAGATTTTCCATAAAACATGTTATTATTTTGAATAATATGTGCAAAGGTACATAGTTTTTTTGTAACTTTGCACCATTATTAGAAGAAATTAAAACATTTTATGAAGATATTAAAGTGGGGATTCATCGGATGCGGTGATGTGACAGAGCGGAAAAGCGGTCCGGCTTTTAGCGAAGTCGAAGGCTCTTCAGTTGAAGCCGTGATGAGTCGCACTGAGAAGCATGCCCGGAGCTATGCCGTGTTGCACGGCATACGAAAATGGTATACCGATGCTCAGGAACTCATCGACGATCCCGATGTGAATGCCATCTATGTGGCTACACCGCCGTCGAGTCATGCCACTTATGCCATTATGGCGATGAAGGCCGGCAAGCCTGTTTATGTGGAAAAGCCATTGGCTTCATCCTATGAGGACTGTGCCCGTATCAATCGCATCTCCGAACAAACGGGAGTACCCTGTTTTGTGGCCTATTACAGGCGCTATCTTCCTTATTTCCAGAAGGTGAAGGACATTGTGAAAAGCGGTAGGATAGGGAAGGTGCTGAACGTACAGATCCGCTATACAGAACCCTTACGTGAAGCCGATGCCGAGGCCATCAGGAATCATGCGCCTCTGCCTTGGCGACTTCAGCCCGAGATTGCAGGTGGTGGTTATTTCTATGATATGGCACCTCATCAGCTCGATCTCTTGCAGGACATGTTCGGGGTGATTCTGGAGGCGCGAGGAATCTGTGCCAATCGGGGCGGATTCTATGAGGCTGAAGACTCTGTAAGCGCCAGTTTTCTTTTCGAGAACGGTCTGCCTGGCAGTGGATCGTGGTGCTATGTCGCTCATGAGAGTGCCCGAGAAGACTGTATCGAGATTATCGGTACTGAGGGATTGGTCAGCTTTTCTATCTTCGACTATACACCTATCCGTCTTCAGACGAGTCATGGCGATGAGAATATCGAAGTTCCTAATCCTCCTTACGTGCAGTATCCGTTGATTAAAAACGTGATAGAGCATCTGCAAGGTCTCTCTGTATGTACTTGTACCAGTTTTTCGGCTACACCTGTTAACTGGGCGATGGACCGTATTCTTGGTAAAATCTGATTACAGATGTTGAGATATTGTATCATACTCATATTTGTCATGCAAGTAGTCACCATGATGGCCCAAGAGAAAGCTGATACCCTCAGAACCGTTTCGGAGGGTACTAATCCATCTGAACTGGGTATGATACGACGTACTATCCGAGGTTTTGACCGATTGGAGGATGAATATATCGAACCTCAGCACTATGAATTCACCGTCATGGGACAGGTTACACGTACCTATGAGAGTTTCAGTCTTGGCAGCAACGGTCAGAGTATCAAGCTGTCGCCTGACGGACAATTAAAGGTAGGCCCTTACTTCGGATGGCGATGGATTTTCCTCGGCTATACGTTTTCTATTGATAAATTGGGATTCGACAGCAATGGACTCCGCAAGGAGTTTGATATCAGTATCTATTCCTCACAGGTAGGTATTGATTTCTACTACCGCAGGACGGGTCACGACTATAAGATCAGAGACGTGAAACTGGGATACGGCATTGATGGTGACCTCTTTGAGGATATTCCTTTCTCTGGCGTCAACGTTGGAATGACGGGTTTAAGTGCCTATTATATCTTCAATCACGGTAGATTCTCTTATCCAGCCGCCTTCGGACAAAGTACCTGTCAGAAGATCAGTTGTGGTTCGTGGTTGGCTGGTGCAGGTTATACGAATAATACGTTGGATCTGGATTATGAACATCTGCACAGAACGCTCAATTCAAGAATGCCGATAGGGGAGGAGATTAAACTTGACAGTGGCCTGATGTTCAAGAGTGTAAAATATAACGATTTTATGCTCTCTGGCGGCTATGCTTATAACTGGGTCTTTGCTAAAGACTGGTTGGCTTGTGCCAGCGGACAAGTGGCTATGGCCTATAAGACCACCTATGGTGAAGTGGCCGACGAGAAGAAAGGTCTCGACTTGAAGAAAGTCAATATTGACTTGCTTGGACGTTTTGCTTTGGTCTACAACAATACGCGATGGTATACTGGGCTCAGTATTATTCTGCGCACCAACAATTATCACACATCGCGTTTCACGGCCAACAACATTTTCGGCTCTTTTAATGCCTATATCGGCTACAATTTTAAGCTTAAGAAAAAATACAGAAAGAACAAAGGATGAAGAGGCTATATATATATATAATAGGTATGTTGGTGTGCGTGATGTCAAAGGCCCAATATGTCGTTCCTTATGACCAGCCGACAGACAGCGAGACCATCGTCAAATGGCTTGACGAGGCCAGACATCAGGATCGAACCACCAATTACCAATTGTTCTTCGCCAGAAAATTCCTGGGCCGACCTTATGTGGCCTATACACTTGAAGTTCTTGATGAAGAGCGACTGGTGGTCAATACGCGTCAGTTGGATTGTACAACGCTGGTTGAAAATGTGACGGCTTTGACGCTCTGTGCTTACCGTAATCTCTATACCTATCGCGACTATCTGAACGCCTTGGTCGCTATGCGTTATAGAAATGGTATCATCAACCGTTATCCGTCACGAATCCATTATTTTACAGACTGGATTCTCGAAAACACGAAGGCCGGCATTGTCACTGAGATACAGTCGCCCAATCCGCCTTTTACTGCTTTACAAACCATCAAGGTCAACTATATGAGCGAGCATCCGCAGAGTTATAAGGCATTGCGCGCTCACCCTGAATATGTCACAGAAATCAGTCAGATGGAACAACAGCTTAACGGCCTTCAGTTCCGATTCATTCCCAAGACTGACGTCAAGAATACGCGAGAAATGCGTGAAGCTGTCCACGATGGCGATATTATTGCGATCACCTGTAACAAGCCTGGTCTCGATATTGCTCATCTGGGCTTTGCGGTATGGAAACAGGACGGACTCCATCTGCTTAACGCTTCACAGTTGCACAAGAAGGTTGTCGAAGAGCCGATGACACTCTTTGAGTATCTTCAGAAGCATCCTTCTCATACTGGTATCAGAATAATAAGAATTAATAAATAAACCCTAAACCCGAATAGAATGGAATTACCTGATTTTATGAGTTATTCTAACAAATTCTCCAAGAAAGAATTTGCTGAGAAAATTACCCGTATTGCCAAACGTGCTGGCGCAAAACTAGTTTACGCTGCTCTGATTCTTTATTATACGCTTCAGAGCGATAAAGTGAGTAAGTCTGATAAAGCCTTCATTATCGGTGCACTTGGTTATATGATTAGTCCGATTGACGTCATACCTGACGCAATTCCCATTGCAGGACTTACAGACGATCTGGCGGTACTTCTATATGTGCTGAAGAAAGTTTGGTCGGGCATCGATCCTGAAATCGTTGAGCAAGCTAAGAAAAAACTGTCACGATGGTTTGATGAAGACGAAATCGCTGAAATAGGCAATCTTTTCGAAGGAGAATAAATTCATTAATGGAGAGTGAAAAGCTCTCCATTATTTATGTTGCTCAAATATGTTAGAATCAGCATTATGATAAATAAATAAAATCAGAATACTACTCCATCGGTTTCACGAACTTCATCTCATGAAGAATTCTAGATTGTCGTTTTCTCATGTATGCAGACGGATTCTTACTGGAGAATTTACGCGGATTAGGCAGCGTGGCAGCAATCAGCGCACACTGAGCTCGAGACAGATTCTTGGCGTCAGTCTGGAAATTTGCTTCCGCTACAGCATCGACGCCGTATATACCGTCGCCCATTTCTATCGAGTTCAGATAAACTTCCATGATACGTTCTTTTGACCAAAACAATTCGATGAGCACCGTAAAATATGCCTCGAGACCTTTGCGAGTCCATGAACGCCCTGGCCATAGGAAAATATTCTTGGCCGTCTGTTGGGAAATCGTCGATGCGCCCAGTTTATGTTTCTCAGGATGTTTACGATTACGTTCGGCAGCATTCACGATAGCCTTATAGTCAAAGCCGTGATGATTCAGAAAATTGGCATCCTCACTAGCCATAACGGCAACAGGCATTGACGGACTGATTTTGGACATCGAAACCCAGTGGTGATCCAGTTTAAGTTTTTTACCTTCTGCCATCTGCTGTCCACAACGGATAAACATCAACGGTGTGAAGAAAACCGGCACAAAACGAAGCGCTACCACCGCAAGAATAGTAGAGCTGAAAAATACTACTAATACCCAGCGTATGGTAGCGCGTAGAAGTCGAATGATTTTCTTCATTCAGAATTAGTTAGCCTGCTGTTCTGCAGCCTTAATCATAGCCTGAGAAGCATACATGTAAACTTCTACACGACGATTCTGAGCACGTCCGGCAGCTGTAGAGTTATCAGCAACAGGATTGTCCTCACCATAACCCATTGTGCTACGGATCTGTGTGCTGCTTACGCCGAGTGACTGCAGGAAGTTGGTCACTGACTGAGCACGCTGCTGAGAAAGGTTCAGATTCTTCTGCTGGCTCTGCTCGCGAGTGCTGTTCTTCCAACCCTCATTGTCGGTATAGCCCTGAACGGCTACATCGCAGTCGGCATTGTTCTTCAGCACTGTAGCAAACTGTGTCAGAGAGGTCTTTGCTGTTGAACTCAGTGTTGCACTACCGGTTGTGAAAAGAATACCTGAATCAAATGTAACTTTCACAGCATCAAGACCATTTGCGTCCTTAACACCTTCTACCTGAGCGTTCTTAACAGCCTCTGCTTCCTTCTTGGCCTTATCCATCTTGTGACCAATGATAGCACCGGCACCAGCTCCTACAGCGCCACCGATGGCAGCACCTACAGCCGTGTTACCTGCAATGTGTCCGATAATAGCGCCTAATGCAGCACCACCACCAGCACCAATTGCTGTACCCTTAGCTGTGTTACTTACTGTACATCCTGCCATAACAACTGCTGCGCAGAGAGCTACGGCGATTGATTTTAAACTTTTCATACTCTTCTTTTTTTTTGTGTTAAAACGATGATAAATAACAGTTAATTTGCTGCAAAGTTAATTCTTTTCTCCTTATCTTGTATCATTTCCCAACTTTTTTTAGTAAAAACCACGTATAATTTAAAAAATATGAGTAATTTTGCGGCTAAATTAGAGAAAACAAAGAAAAATATGGCAAAAGAATTAAAAGAATTAACAAAAAGGGCTGAAAACTACAGCCAATGGTTTAATGACTTAGTAGTCAAGGCTGACCTCGCCGAACAGTCTGCTGTTCGTGGATGTATGGTCATTAAACCATATGGATATGCCATCTGGGAAAAGATGCAGCAACAATTAGACAAGATGTTTAAGGAGACAGGCGCTCAGAATGCCTACTTCCCCCTACTCATCCCGAAGTCGTTCCTCAGCCGTGAGGCCGAACATGTCGAAGGCTTCGCCAAAGAGTGTGCTGTGGTGACTCATTACCGTCTTCGTGCTAAGGAAGACAAAAGTGGTGTGGAGGTTGATCCTTCTGCTAAACTCGAAGAAGAACTCATCGTCCGCCCTACCTCAGAGACCATTATCTGGAACACCTATAAGAACTGGATTCACTCATGGCGCGATCTGCCCCTGATGTGCAATCAGTGGTGTAATGTGATGCGTTGGGAGATGCGTACACGTCCGTTCCTGCGCACCAGTGAGTTCCTCTGGCAGGAAGGTCATACGGCTCATGCCACTCGTGAAGAGGCAGAAGAGGAAGCACAGAAGATGCTGAAAGTCTATGCCAAGTTCGCTGAGGAATGGATGGCTGTGCCTGTCGTTCAGGGTGTGAAGAGCGAGACTGAACGTTTCGCCGGAGCCCTCGACACTTACACCATCGAGGCTATGATGCAGGATGGTAAGGCGCTGCAGAGCGGTACCTCTCACTTCCTGGGTCAGAACTTCGCCAAGGCCTTCGAGGTCACCTATCTTAATAAGGAGAACAAGCCCGAATACGTCTGGGCTACATCGTGGGGTGTCTCTACCCGACTCATTGGCGCACTCATCATGACGCACTCTGATGATAACGGTCTCGTACTGCCTCCGAAGTTGGCACCTATCCAGGTGGTTATCATTCCTATTGCGACAAAGCCCGAGCAGATGGAACAGGTCAATAAGGAGGTGACTCCGATTATCGAACAGCTCCGTTCAAAAGGCATAACCGTGAAATTCGACGATGCCGACAACAAACGTCCTGGCTTCAAGTTCGCCGACTACGAGCTGAAGGGTGTTCCCGTTCGCTTGGTTCTTGGTGCTCGCGACTTGGAGAACGCCACCATCGAGGTGATGCGTCGTGATACGCTGGAGAAAGAGACACGCTCGATCGAAGGCATTGCTGACTACGTAGAACAGTTGCTCGATGACATCCAGGCCAATATCTTCAAGAAGGCCAAGGACTATCGTGATGCCCATATCTTCGAATGCGACAACTACGAGGAGTTCAAGGAACGTGTGAAGGACGGTGGTTTCTTCCTCTGCCACTGGGACGGTACAGCTGAAACAGAGGCTAAGATCAAGGAAGAGACTCAAGCTACCATTCGTTGTGTACCCTTTGGCGTTGAGCAGACACCAGGAGTAGACATGGTCACAGGCAAACCTTCTAAGGCTCGTGTGATCATTGCGCGTAGCTACTAATAATTATATCGTAAAGTAAGAGAGAGAGGATAAGGGAGCAATCCCCTACCCTCTCTTTTTTTATGCAAAAAAGAAAAGGAAACTTTCCCAAGCTCCCTTTCCGAATCCAACCATAATTTTGGTTGGTTCAGAAAATTGGCTATCTCACGATACCCAATTCCCTCTTCTAAATAACCTTAATAATCTAATACCATGAAAAACACATGGCAAAGATACGAATTTATTTGTCTCTTTTAAAATAATTGATACAAATCAAGTCGAAAATTAATCTTTTTTTAGAATTGCATCCATATAATTAAGAATTGTTTTCTTATCTAAGGATAAAACTCTGTGTTTGTCTGTCTCTGATAACTGAGGCGTATGACTCAGTTTCTGCCACTGTATAGTATAGAATTCTATTTTGGAGTTTAGACATAGAGAATCTGTACCATATGTCTGAACGAGACATACGACCTGATTACAGCTGTCAATCATTTCTGTCGTATTCAACAAAAGAATACTGATGTTAAGAGCATCACTTACTCTAATGGTTAAACTATCTTCACCCAACGCCGTCATTTCACTTTTACCCTCAAGGAGATTGGTGACTTCCGCTTTCATGTGAGAATCCATAAAATCAATCATATCCAGACGGTTGTTGACAGAAAGCGTAGGAAGAATAGAATCTGGCATCTGGCGGAAAACGTCCCTTATTTGGACATCTTCCGCCATACCTGAAATAGATAACGCCAGCAATAAGGACAAAAAGATGTTCCTCATTGAAATCCTTATTTATTGTTTCGAAGATCGTGCACGCGTACTGCCTTACCTTCACTCTGAGGAAGTGAACCTTTCTTCACGAGTTTCACAACGGGTGTCAGCAGAATCTCGTCCTTCAATGCGCGTTGGATATCCTTGGTCATCTTCTGCATCTCCGGATAGATGTCCGTCTCCAATCCGTCAAGTTCTACCTCAACAGTCATCACGTCATTATCGTTGATGGTCTCTAGTGTGATCAGATAATTAGATCCTAAGCCAGGATACTGAACGAGGATCTTCTCTACCTGCATCGGGAAGACGTTGACGCCCTTGATGATAAACATATCATCTGTACGACCCTTGATACGGTCAATACGACGATGGGTACGTCCGCACTTACACTCTCCAGGCAGGATTCGCGTGAGATCACGTGTACGGTAACGCAGGATAGGCATCATTGTACGATCGAGGGTCGTGAGTACCATCTCACCCATCTCACCATCGGGCACCGGCTCAAGGGTGTCGGGATCCACAATCTCCACGATATAGTTATCCTCCCAGAGATGCATGCCCTCCTGATACTTACACTCGAAAGCCACACCAGGACCATTCATCTCGGTCATACCGAAGGAGTTATAGGCCTTCACACCCAGCATGCGCTCAATACGACGGCGCTGCTCTTCGGTATGAGGCTCTGCACCAATACACAGGGTATGGAGTTTAGTCGATGCAGGATCGACACCCTCCTCCTTGAATACTTCAGCCAGACGGATAGCGTATGAAGGAATAGCGTGGAGACAGGTTGTGCCAAAGTCCTTGATAAACTTGATCTGACGCTTAGAGTTACCTGCAGCAGCTGGAACCGTCATAGCCCCCAACCACTCTGCACCATACTGGAAGCCCAGACCGCCAGTAAACATACCGTAACCACTGGAGTTCTGGAACACATCACTCTTGCGGCAACCCACCATATAGAGGTTACGGGCAATCATATTTGCCCATGAACAAATATCATGCTCAGAATAGACGACCACACAAGGATTTCCCGTAGTACCACTGGTAGAGTGGATACGTACGGCATCGTCCAAATTTCCACCAACGAGTCCATAGGGATAGTTGTCACGCAGATCCTGTTTTGTCGTAAATGGGATCTTACGAAGGTCTTCCAAAGAATTGATGGAATCAGCGGAAATACCAAGTTCCCCAAGACGTTTCTTATAGAAGGGCGACTTCAGACACACATTAATAGTGTCCTTAAGTTTCTTTACTTGGAGCTGCTGGAGCTGCTCACGTGGCATTGTCTCAATCTCAGGCTGCCAATGTTCACCATCAGGTTTGATAGTAGCCATTATTGCTTCGTCAGTCATATCTTTTTAGTTTTTTAAAAATTTATCTATTGTTGTGACAGTTGCATCATCATCACTGCTGCCAGACCAGCGGTCTCAGTGCGCATCCGGCTTTGCCCTAAATCTACAGACGTGTAACCGGCTGCGATAGCTGCCTCTACCTCTTCGATAGAGAAATCACCTTCTGGACCTATAAGTACGGTTGCATCTGGATTTTCAGAGGGCTTCCTCAATTCGTCAAACAGATTGGTACGTGGGATGGTATCGTAGCAGTGTGCGATATATTTGCGTCCCTCGACAGGTGTTTCCAAAAACCTCCTGAATGAAACCAGTTCATGAAGTACAGGCTTCCAAGCCTTATGACTCTGCTTGACTGCAGAGATCGCTATTTTCTCCAGACGTGTGGTCTTCATCACACGTCGCTCAGAGAACTGGCATGTAAAGAAGGATATCTCATCGATGCCAATCTCAGTGGCTTTCTCCGTCATCCATTCTATGCGTTCCAGCATTTTCGTAGGTGCTATCGCCAGATGAAGATGCCCTTTCCACTGAGGTTGCTGAGGCATTGCCTCCTTGATCTGATAATAGCAATGATGCGTAGCAGCTATCGTCACTTCTGCACGATAGAACGTACCCTCACCATCCATCAGAAAGAGTTCATCCCCACCTTTAAGACGAAGGACTCGCATGGCATGCATCGCTTCATCAGGCGGTAGTTCCGTCTGCGAAGCAGCGTCAGGTACGAAGAAGAATCTCGTTTCTTTCATGTTATGCTCTATTTCTTTTCCGGATTGAAGACAAGCGCGAAGGTAATGCCTACTACAAGGGCAAAGGCAGCGAAGACGAACCAACACGTCTGCCATTCACCAACGAGAAAACTCTGTTTCTCACCATTGATCATAAAGTCCTGCCAGGAACAGAATGCATTGACAACCTCACCAGCAGCCAGCGTGCCGATAGTAGCACCAAGTCCGTTGGTCATCATCATAAACAATCCCTGTGCCGAAGCCTTGATACTGGGTTCGCACTCCTGATCGACATAGATACCGCCTGAGACATTGAAGAAGTCGAAGGCCACACCATAAACGATACAAGAGAGAACGAAGAAGATGACACCAGGCATAGCAGGATCGCCGATGCCAAAGAATCCGAATCGGAACACCCAGGCAAAGAGCGACATCAGCATGACGATCTTAATGCCGAAACGCTTCAGGAAGAAAGGAATCAGCAAAATACAACAGGCCTCACTGATCTGCGAAATACTGGTCAGTAGCGTGGCATTGTTTGCTGCAAAGGTATCTGCGAATTCTGGAACTCCCTTAAAACTGGTCAGGAAGGGACCTGCAAAACCATTGGTGACTTGCAGACACATACCCAATAATGCCGAGAAGATAAAGAACAGTGCCATCTGCCCACGCTTGAACAATTTGAAGGCGTTCAGGCCGAGGCTCTCGGCAAGTGATACCTTGCCCTCTTTCTTCTCCAGTTTGCACTCAGGCAAGGTGAAGCAATAGGCAAAAAGTACGATGCTCAGGATACCTGAGACAAAGAACTGCATGTAGGTATACTGGAATTTATGGGAGTTCTCTGCCAGCGTGAATCCGAAACCGCTGTCATCGATGAAAGCGCAGTTGACGAACCACATGGTAGCAATAAAACCGACGGTACCCAGCACTCGGATGGGTGGGAAATCCTTCACCGTATCCATGCCGTTCTTCTTCAGGATACTGAATGCTGCCGTATTGGCAAGGGCGATGGTTGGCATAAAGAAGGCCACACTCAAGGTGTAGAGTGCGATAAAGGCCGACTTGTTCGTCAGTTCCTGTCCGAAACCGGCCTGCATACCCATCCACCAACAGCAGAGCATGAATCCGCCTGCCACCAGATGGCACAGGCCAAGCAGACGCTGCGGTTGAATATACTTATCTGCCACTATACCCATCAATGTAGGCATAAAGATACTCACGATGCCTTGGATGGCGTAAAACCAGGAAATCTTGTCGCCTAATCCGGCAACTCCCAGATAATTTCCCATACAAGTCAGATAGGCACCCCATACGGCAAACTCCAGGAAGTTCATCAGTGCCAAACGCATTTTCAGGTTCATAATTCTTTTCGAGTTATAGGTTTAACATCTTTCATTAACACAGGACGCTCCCCCAGCCTATGAGGCTTCGGACGCAGAGAATCAGGGATTGGAGTAATGGTGTCTGCCTTAACAGGCGTTACCTGCTTTTCCGTATTACTATCAGTGGTCTTCTGATGGAAACGGATCAGTTGGATACGACTCAGCAAGAGTACTCTAAGATTGGGCGTCTTGTCAGATCCGTCACCCAGATAGAAGAAGCTGGAGATCTCTTTCACCTTATTATTACAAGCGTTGATACGGATCTGATTATTACCATTCATCGAGAAATGAATGGCAGATGAGTAGACGCTGTCATTGTCGTACTTCACAGCCAGGTATGCCACAGCATCCTTTGCCCCACTCTGAAACAGGAAATCAGACTGGAACGTAAACATGAAGCTGTCGCCCTTGCGATAGGCCGTATCTGCCTTTTGTACGAATTGTACCCTGTTGTTCGGCTGATTGGGAATGAGCATGACGAAACGGTCACCTTCCCAGACGCTCGCCGTATCTCCAGTAAGGTTCTGGGTCATCATATAACGTTCCACTTCACCCTCAGATGCGCCTAATGCCAACGCATCCTCGCTCAGGCGTTCCTGGACATTCTTATAGATCTTACGGAAACGGTCTGCACGTGTATAGTAATAGACCATTGACGAGTCGAAATCGGCCTGAGACTTTCCGTACTTCTTCAAGACTGTGGCAAAATAGAGTTCCCGTTTGTAGTCCCTTTCTTGGTCATTGGTGGCAGTCACATCTACCATACCTTGTGAGACGTAATAGTCGTATAGAATATCCTCCATTTCGCCAGGTTGTATGAACTGACTTGGTACTGATGGCTTGCAGGCTGTCATCGACGCTGCGCACATCAACACAAGGACGATATGTCTACTCACTTTTTTCACTCTGCTCTATAGCTTTGGGTTTGAGCGATATCTTACTGATTTCCTCACGATAGAATAAGAGCAACAAGACGACACCCACACTGATAGACGAATCGGCAAAATTGAATATCGGGCTGAAGAATATGAAATGGTCTCCGCCCACGAACGGCATCCATGAGGGCCAGTCGGTCTCAATCAGGGGGAAATAGAACATATCCACCACCTTACCCATCAGGAAAGGAGCGTATCCCGTGCCGAAGGGAACGAAATACGAGACGTAGAAATCGGATGATGCATTGAATATCAGCCCATAGAACATACAGTCGATCAGATTACCTGCAGCTCCTGCGAGAATCATGGCCAGACAGACGATGTAACCAGTACGCGCCTTTGCCCTCACTTCCTGTCTTATATAATATATAAGGAACGCGATAGCGACAACACGGAAGAGCGACAGGACAATCTTACTGCCCAGTTCCATGCCGAAAGCCATACCTTTGTTCTCAATAAACAGGATGTAGAACCAATCGGTAATCCTGATGCTCTCATGAAGCGACATCGAGGTCTTGACCCAGATCTTGATGGCTTGGTCTATAAGGAGAATGGCGACAATGATGATTGCCGCCAACTTTCCGTTGCTGATATACTTTTCTGAATGACTCACTTAACCTTTCTTTTGGTTCATCTTCGACTGCACGCTCAGCGTGGCGTGAGGTACTGCGCGAAGACGCTCTTTAGGTATCAGCTCACCAGTGATACGATCGATACCGTACGTTTTGTTCTCAATGCGAACCAGAGCAGCTTTGAGTCCCTGGATGAACTTCTGCTGGCGGGCCGCCATAGATATCAACTCTTCCTTCGACTGTGTAGCACTACCCTCTTCTAGCGCTTTATAGGTAGGCGACGTATCGTCGACGTCGTTGGAATCTTCATTCATCAGCACGCGCATCATCTGGTCATAGTCGCGTTTTGCCAGTGCCATTTTTTCATTTATAATCTGACGGAACTCCTCGAGCTCTTCGTCACTATAACGTGTTTTCTCTGCCATAAGTGTTGAGATGTTTAGTAATTGTTATTTTTTAATTGTTTTGATGTTCAACTTGAAGTCATCGAAGTCAACTTCCTGACCGTCATTAGCTTCCAACTTGATGTCGTCAGCCAGAACCTGCGTCTTGATATAGTCTGCAAAGCTGTCGATGGCCTTTTCTACTTCTGCATTTGGACTGATCACCACATTGATGCGATCAGTGATCTCGAAACCACTCTCCTTACGGATGTTCTGAATGCGGTTGATCAGCTCGCGGGCCATACCCTCGTTCTTCAACTCGTCAGTCAGCTCCACTTCGAGGGCTACGGTCAGGTTGCCTTCGTTAGCTACCAGCCAGCCAGGAATATCCTCGCTGATGATGTCCACATCGACAGCCTCGACGGTGAGATCCTGACCCTCGACATTGATGCCGATGGTACCGTTCTTCTCCAGTTCTGCGATCTGTTCCTGACTCAGGGCATCCATGGCGGCAGCGACACTCTTCATGAGCTTGCCGAACTTCTTACCCATCGTACGGAAGTTACACTTCACCTTCTTCACCAGCACGCCGGCACCCTCCACGAAACGAAGTTCCTTCACGTTCACCTCGTTCATGATCAGGTCCTTCACAGCCTCGATGTGCTTCTTCTGCTCTGCATCGACGGCAGGAACCATGATGGCCTGCAGCGGCTGACGCACCTTGATGTTCACCTTACGACGCAGGGCGAGTACCATTGAGGTAATCTTCTGTGCCATCTGCATACGGGCTTCGAGATCCTTGTTAATCTGACTCTCATCAGCCACAGGGAACTTATCGAGGTGTACAGAATCGAGCTCACCACCCAGATCCTTATACAACTGGTCGGCATAGAACGGAGCAAACGGAGCCAACAGCTTGGCAACCGTCATCAGACAGGTATAGAGTGTCTGATAGGCCGAGAGCTTATCCTCGCTCATCTCCTTACCCCAGAAACGCTTACGGTTCAGACGGACATACCAGTTCGAGAGGTCGTCGTTCACGAAAGCATCAATCAGACGGCCTGCACGTGTGGGATCATAGCCGTCGAGCTCTGCCTCCACACCCTTGATGAGCGTATTCAGGCAAGAGAGGATCCAACGGTCGATCTCTGGACGCTTCTCAAAGGCCACCTGTGCCATCTGAGGATCAAAACCATCCACATTGGCATACAGCGCGAAGAAGCTATATGTATTATATAAGGTACCGAAGAACTTACGACGTACCTCGTCGACACCCTCGGGGTCGAATTTCAGGTTGTCCCAAGGCTCGGAGTTGGTCATCATATACAGACGAACGGCATCAGAACCGAACTTCTCGATCATATCGAAGGGATTCACCACATTACCCACGTGCTTCGACATCTTGTTGCCCTTAGCATCGAGCACGAGACCAGATGAGATCACGTTCTTGAAAGCTACAGAGTCGAAGATCATCGTAGCGATGGCATGCAGGGTGAAGAACCAACCACGGGTCTGGTCCACGCCCTCATTGATGAAGTCACAGGGGAAGGCGATGCCCTTGTCGATCAGGTCCTTATTCTCAAACGGATAGTGCACCTGAGCATAAGGCATCGAACCAGAGTCGAACCAAACGTCGATCAGGTCACTCTCGCGCTTCATGGGCTTGCCGCTCTCTGATACCAGTACGATGTTATCCACATACGGACGGTGCAGGTCGATCTTGTCGTAGTTCTCCTTCGACATGTCGCCAGGCACGAAACCATTGTCCTTCAGCGGGTTACTCTTCATGAATCCAGCCTTAACAGCCTTCTCGATCTCATTGTAGAGTTCCTCTACAGAGCCAATGCAGATCTCCTTACCATCCTCGTCGCGCCAGATGGGCAGCGGGGTGCCCCAGAAACGGGAACGCGAGAGGTTCCAGTCGTTCAGGTTCTCCAACCAGTTGCCGAAGCGGCCAGTACCTGTTGACTCAGGTTGCCAGTTGATGGTCTTATTGAGTTCGAACATACGGTCCTTCTTCGCTGTCGAGCGGATAAACCAGCTATCGAGCGGATAATAGAGCACGGGCTTGTCTGTACGCCAGCAGTGAGGATAGTTGTGTACGTGCTTCTCAATCTTCAGCGCCGTACCCTCCTGCTTCATCTCCATACAGATCACGATATTCAGGTCCTCTGCCTTCGCAGCTGCCTGCTCATCATACTTACCGTCCTTATTGAACTCTGGGGCATAGGCGTTCTTCACGTAGTCGCCTGCATGATGGCCGTAGGCCTCCTTGTTCACGCACTTAGCCACAAAGTTATCATCGAGTTCGTCCATCACGTAGTACTTACCCTGCAGGTCAACCATCGGACGGGTCTCACCTTTTTTATTTATAAGGAAGAGGCTTGGGATATGGGCATCCTTGGCCACCTTGGCGTCGTCGGCACCGAAGGTAGGTGCGATATGCACGATACCAGCACCATCCTCAGTCGTCACATAGTCACCAGGGATCACACGGAAAGCCTCACTCTCCATCTCTACGAACTGATCCTTGCCATTCTCACCCGTAAACACCTTCTCAGGATGAGCCTCGGCGTATGCCTTCACGTAGTCGGCAGCGTTAGCATCGAGCTTTGCAGAAGGCTTCACCCAGGGCATCAGCTGCTGATACTTCAGACCTACGAGTTCCTCACCCGTGTAACGGCCTACGATACGATAAGGTACGAACTTCTCGCCCTTATTGTATTCAGGCATCTCATCGCCATCGGTGATGTTGCCCTCAGGTGCGAGGTAAGCATTCAGTCTGCTCTCAGCCAGGATGATGGTGATCTTCTCACCATTGTAGGCGTTATAGGTCTCCACGGCCACGTAGTCAATCTTCGGACCTACGCAGAGAGCGGTGTTCGAAGGCAATGTCCAGGGGGTTGTCGTCCAAGCTACGAAGTAAGGGGTACCCCACTTCGTCCACTCGTCCTTAGGATTGACGGCCTTGAAGAGTGCCGTCACCGTCGTATCCTTCACGTCGCGATAACAACCGGGCTGGTTCAGCTCGTGAGAGCTCAGACCTGTACCTGCTGCAGGCGAATACGGCTGGATGGTATAGCCCTTATAGAGCAGACCCTTCTTATAGAACTGCTGCAAGAGCCACCACAGCGTCTCGATATACTTGTTGTCGTAGGTGATATAAGGATTGTCGAGATCTACGAAGTATCCCATCTTCTCCGTCAGGTCGCGCCACTCCTGGGTGAACATCATCACGTTCTCGCGACACTTCTTGTTGTAGTCCTCCGTCGAGATGTACTTGTCCGATGCCTTGTTGTCGATATCAGCCTTGGTGATACCCAATTCTTTCTCAACACCCAGTTCTACGGGAAGTCCGTGTGTATCCCAACCAGCCTTACGCTTCACCTGGAAGCCCTTCATCGTCTTATAGCGGTTGAAGGTATCCTTGATGGTACGCGCCAGCACGTGGTGAATACCAGGGTGACCGTTGGCCGAGGGAGGACCCTCGAAGAACACAAACTGCGGACAGCCCTCACGCTCGTCCACCGAGCGCCAGAAGACATTCTTCTCCCGCCACATCTCCAGGATATCATTATTTACCTGAGTCAGGTTCAATCCATTATGTTCGGCAAATCTTTTAGCCATTTTTTCGTCTAATTTATCCTTTAAAAATTAACTTTGTCTTATTTAGCGTGCAAAGGTACTAAAAATATCCGAGCCGACAAAAGAAATAAATAAATTTAAGATTTCTTCAAAAATAGTTCGTTGTTTCAGAAAAAATACTTACCTTTGTAGCCGAAATAGATAAACTAACTAAAAACAGTAGATTATGGTATTAATGATTCTCCAGCTCTGCATCGTATTAGGAGCATTGTGGGTGGGTTCTCGTTACGGCTCACTGGCATTAGGAGCCATTTCCGGTATCGGACTGGCTATTCTCGTCTTCGGTTTTGGCTTACAGCCTGGTACGCCTCCGACGGATGTGATTTACATCATCATTGCAGCCGTCACCTGTGCGGGCATCATGCAGGCTTCCGGCGGTATGGACTGGCTCATCCAGATTGCTGAGAAGTTGTTGCGCAAGCATCCTGACCGCATCACGTTCCTCGCACCGCTCTGTACGTTTTTCCTGACCGTATTGGTTGGAACAGGTCACGTCGTATATACCTTGATGCCAATCATTTGCGACATTGCGCTAAAGAAAGGCATTCGTCCTGAACGTCCTTGTGGCGTAGCCTCTATTGCCTCTCAGGTGGGTATCACCTGTTCGCCGATTGCTGCTGCCGTCGTAGCCTTCGTGACCATCTCTAATGCCAACCATTTCGACATCACCATTCCCCGCGTCCTGATGGTTTCCATCCCTGCATGTGTGTGTGGTCTGATGGCCGCTGCTGCTGCCAGCTATCATCGCGGTCTCGACCTCGACAAGGATCCAGAGTTCCAGAAGAAGATTGCCGATCCCGCCCAGCGTGAATACATCTACGGTTCAGGCGCCACTACTCTCGATAAGGAGATCCCGCAGTCGGCCAAGAACGCCGTGTTCATCTTCCTCGGTGCCCTCGCCATCATCGTGATGTTCGCTGCCCTACCCGAACTGCTGCCCTCCTACTCTACCGTGAAAGCCGTCAAGGGTGCAGGCGATCTGACACTTGCCAGCGGCGTAACCATCTCTGCCTCTGCTCTGGCAAAGGCTGGTGTGGTAGCCGAAGGTTTCACCGAGAAAGGTATGGTTGACCTGAAGATGAACCTCGTCATCCAGATTGTGATGATTTCCGCTGCCGCCTTGATGATTATCTTCTGCAAGGCAAAACCCAAGAAGGCCGTAGCCGGTCCTGTATGGCAGTCTGGTATGGTGGCCGTCGTTGCCATCTATGGTATCGCATGGCTTGCTGACACCTATTTCTCTAACTACATGGCCGAGATGCAAGAGGGTCTCGAAGGCATCGTTGCCCAATATCCGTGGTCGATAGCTTTCGTCTTCTTCCTCGTTTCCGTACTCATCAACTCTCAGGGTGCAGTGGTCGTGGCCATGTTGCCATTGGCCTATAAGCTGGGGATCCCTGGTCCCGTGCTGTTAGGCGTGCTGCCTTCGGTCTACGGTTACTTCTTTATCCCTAACTATCCTTCGGATATCGCCACGGTGAACTTCGACCGTTCCGGCACGACCGTCATTGGCAAGTACCTGCTGAACCACTCGTTCATGATGCCAGGACTGATCTGCGTCATCGTCTCCACGATAGTGGCCTATCTTCTGACGACTATTTTCTATTAAGGTAGACATATATCTATTTAAAAAGACTCACGGGGGCAGAAGTCTCCGTGAGTCTTTTCTTATCCTGTGTCCTTAGTGCATAATTAATAATGCATAATGCATAATAAGGTTTGCCTATGAAGAGGAAGGTTGTTGAGATTGCGGTGAAGATGATAGTAGCTGCGCTCACGGCGTTCGTAACAGCGATTACAACCACGAGTTGTATGGGGTATGGACCGATTGTGTTCTAACGGGCGATTTCGCTCTAAGGAGCGAGGCGAATCACAGGGGACAGGCCTAGGTTGTTAAGTTAGCATACCGTTTTATGCTATATTTTTAACCACATTCATTCTTTTAATGGAGGGGTTTGGCAATAAGTTGTCCCCTCTCCATTTC
>JAEENF010000187.1 GCA_016283605.1 Prevotella sp. | reverse complement strand
GAGTTTAGTGGAAGACCTGCCTATGAACTAAAGGGATGGGAATCGCGAAATTCCATTTCCCAAAGTTCATTTGTACGGTTTAACTCATAAAGTACAGATTATCAACACTGTATAGATATTGCGTGGGGAAGTAATTGATGAATATGTTGTTTTTTGGCTAAAATATTTGGAGATAATCCACTTTTTTCCTATCTTTGTACCCAATAACATAAAACCCTGTATGAACATACGGTTCAGACATACTATTTCTACCTTTCTACTCTTGCTGCTGAATGTGATGAATACGGCAGCAGAAGAGGAACGTACCTTTCAAGCATACAACGCAGCAAACGGTCTGGCTGACAATAGTGCTCAGACCATCAACTGTACAAAGACTGGACGTATGGTCATCACCACCATGGGACAGATTAATTTCTACGACGGACAGCAGTTCACCTATATTGACCCCACCGCAGAAAACCTCTATCCCCTTTCCAACTACAATGGAAACGACCACCTCTATTTCGACCTATATCATCACCTTTGGTTAAAGAAGACCCATACCGTTACATGTGTCAATCTGATCAAGGAAGCATTTGTCGACAACATTGAGGATGAATTCCATAAAATGGGTATGGACGACAAGGTGCTCGACATCTTCGTTGACCAACGGAATTACGTCTGGATGCTGACAGCAAAAGGGTTGTTCTGTTCAGAGAATAAGAAATATTATCAGGTACGCAAGAACCACAACCTGCAAGACCTGATGACTTACGGCAACGAGAACCTGCTGCTTTTCTACGAGAACGGTGAGTTAGACCTCTATGACCTCGATAAAGAGAAACCTCTGAAGACCTATCCTGCTTACGGAGCTGAACAAAAACCAAAGTATGGCAACACCTCTTTGGCCCGTCAGGTTGGAGATGTCTTCTATCAGATTCGTAACGGTTCACAGGGTGCCATTCTCTTACGTTTCGACTTCAAAGCGAAAAAATGGAGTACTATTCTGAATACCCCATACTACCTCAGCAACCTCAAGGAGAAGGACTCCATTCTATATATCCCGTGCGCCTATGGTTACTGGACATACCAGATTGCCACAGGAAAACTGAAGCACATCGAGACACTTCGTATGATGTCCGGACAAGATCTTGTGACAGACATCAACACCATCGAGTTTGACCGTCAAGGTGGTATGTGGGTCGGTACAGAGAAGCGCGGACTACTCTACTCCCGTCCTTACCCACAACCTTTTAAGGCTTATTCCTGGACGAACAGTCGGGCTATGGAACTCTATGAGAAGCTGGAACAGAACATCAAACCTGTTTCAACCTATCGTGGGAAAGAAGTCAATTGCGTTTTCCGTGACTCCAGAGGATGGGACTGGGTCGGAACATCTTCCGGTCTCCAGCTCTATAAATCGAGGAATGACCAGTTGCCGCAGCTCCTTACCCGCAATGATGGCCTGCTGAACAACGTCATTCACTGTATTGAGGAGGACAACGCACATAACATCTGGGTAGGAACAAGTTATGGCATCTGTTGTTTAATCATAAAAGACAATAAAGTACACTATGTCGGCCGATATAACGAATGGGACGGCATACCCAAGGAATCGTTTGTCAATGGCCATTCAATGCGTTTACCTAACGGAGAGATTGTCATGCAGGCCCTCGACCATGTCATTGCATTTGCACCCGACTCAATGGTAACCATCAAAGGCAAGATGCCTTTTGAAATCTATCCGAAGCTCATCCGTCTGTTTGTCAATGGCAATGATGTCAAACCTGATCAGAAGTTAGACGGGAAAATCATCCTTGAGAAGGCTCTTCCGCGAACAAAGGTGATTAATTTGAACTACAACCAGAACAGCGTCTCTTTGACATTCTCCGGTCTCAACTATTTCCGACCTCAGCAGACATATTATCGCGTAAGAGTGAAAGGTCCTGACATGCCGGGAAACTGGAAGACCTATACGCCATACAACTCACAGGGAATGGTCGACAGTCGAGGACAACTGCACTTGCCGTTGGCATCGTTACGTCCTGGCACTTATTACATAGAGGTACAGTCATCGATGCTGCCCGACCAATGGGAAACCACACCGTATGAATGGGTTGTCAAGATCAATGAACCCTGGTGGCGTACGACAGGTATTCTGGCCCTTCTCGGACTGGTGCAGTTACTCATGCTCTTCTACGTGGTCTATCTGTATGTCAAGAACGCCAATCTCAGGGCCCGTCGTAATGCTGGGGAGCAAAGTATGATCAGACGCATCAAGACCTTTGCCGATCGCTGCGATGCCGGCAAGGGCTTGTTCCTGGAGCCTCTGGCAGAGGATTCTAACGCTCAGGACTTTGCCGTTGCCAAGGAATTTACGCCACAATTTGTCAAGACGATGATCACCATTCTCCCCATCGTTTCCGAGAAGAAAGTGAAAGATCTGTCAATGCGTGAATTGAGTATTGCCGCCAACATGCCTGTTCAGGAGTTCTACAAGCTCATGAATTCAAACATCTACAAGAATCCGCGTCCTATCGTGATGGAAGTGATGTTGAACCGAGCCAAGGATCTCTTGGAGAATGGTCAGATCACAGATATCGCAGACGTGGCCAGGAAGTGTGGTTTCTCTACACCCAACTTCTTCATCGCCTCATTCTTCCACAAATACAAAAAAACGCCTAAGGAGTTTATTTAAGTTGCACGTTCCTATAAGCCGTGAGTCGCCAGGAGCGTTCACCAATGCCTTTGAAATAGACAAAGGCCTGATATCTGTTTTCAGTCTGGTAAAAATTACCTTCAGAGGGTAAGGGACGGACTGTTCCGTCAGGCTTCAGCCAAAGATACTGATAAGAATAGTAACCCTGTTTCTGCAGAAGACGGGCGGTATACAGGCCGCTGTCCTCATCATAGTCCATCATGTAATTATAGAGATTATCGTCAGTCGTCCAATTGCCGTCAATGATCACATGACCTTCTGCAAGTCTTGGGGCCTGAAGACGATAGTTCACCCAAACGTAGTCACACGTTGTGGCGTTCTCCCAATTGTCACTATTGCGGATATAGAATGCACCGTCGGCATCCTCGTCATAGATATAGTTCAGTCGCGGCTCACTGATGAAAGGAAAAACCTGATAATGCTCACCATCCCAGCGGATATAATCTATGCCCATCGTAGGATGGTCGACCGACAAAACCTCATACTTATGATACTCATTACCAGCATCAAAAATCAGGTCACGATTGTAGGTCCACTCCAACCCCATCCCATGAGCATAGTTCTTGATATTGGGCTTGACATTCTGTTTCTGATTGTTTTCCCGTCCGTTCTGTCTGACTACGGTCTGAATCTGTTCCTCTGAGTTGTTCACGATGATGTTACCAAAAGATAGTCCCATAGAGACCTGCTGATGACTGGCATTGACGTCTATATCTGTATTTGTCGACACACTGAGATCCAGTCGCATAGACTGCTCGGTCACCATAAACTCTGCCACGATCACCTCCTCCTGATTGTTGTCTTCATCGAGGATATGTATCTTGTAGTTGCCGCTCAGTTTCAGCCGACAACGGTCGTTAGGAATCTGAAACTGATAATGGGTATACGCCACCGTAGTATTCACGGAGTTGGCATAGTCATCGATAGTATTATCATTAAAGCCTTCCAGCCAGTCACTCTCGAAGAGCTCCTCGGAGGGTGTCCAGTCTACCTCACAACGCTCGATTCTGTAGATATAACGGTGATAGGCGTGCGAGAGTTCGTCGAAGGATACGTTGAGGACGTCGTCGCTACCCAACCTCATGACAGCAGGTGAAAGCCAGTCCTGGTTCACAACAACCTGGAGTGACTTCACCTGCGGAGAACGGATGCTGCTCTTTGCCCCTATCGTCAGAGACATCAGCAGCATCACGAGTAGGAGACATCGCCTCACTGAAATTATTTCTTGGCTTCTTCCTTCTTGTCGTCGGCCTTCTTGTCGTCAGCTTTCTTCTCGTCGGCTTTCTTGGCAGCTGGCTTGTAACGCTTGTTCAGACCGTTGATGACATCCTGTGTGATATCATACTTCGTCTCAGCGTAAAGGATATTGTCACCAGCCTTAGAGAGAATCAGGTCGTACTTCTTGTCCTTGTTATAGACCAGCAGGAAGTTCTGCAGAGAGTCGCGAAGAGCCTCGTTGAACTTAGCCGTCTCAGAAGCCAGTTCGTTCTCCAGACGAGCCTGAAGGGCCTGCAGGTCGTTCTGCTGACGCTGGATGGCATTCTGCACAGAGGCAGCCTGCTCACGGCTCTGGAAACCGTTGTTATTCAGCTTCTGCTGGAAATTGTTGACTGCTGCCTGAAGGGCATTACCCTTCTGAGTCAATGTGTTACGGGCATTGTTACTCTTACGCTCCAGGGTTACGCTGTAGTCCTTGGCAAAGGTGTACTGGGTCATCAGAGAGTCAACCTCAATGATAGCAATCTTCATACCAGAAGCGGCAGTGTCAGAACTTGCGGGCTGCTCGTCCATCTTGGGAGCGGCATTGTTGCACGATACCATCATAGCGGCGATGGCCAGTGCTGAGAAAATGTACTTTTTCATTCGTCTATTTTTTATGATTAATTATTTCTTTCGCTGACGGTAAAACGACTCTTCGCACGGAGTTCACGGTCCTGATCCATCACACAGTGGATGCCACGCTCTTTCATCGCCTCAGAGTCATGAATATGCTGAGACTTAAACTCGCCACGCTTGACGAATAGTACCCTCACGAGGAAAAATACCATCGCGATAGCAATTATTAACGTCGATATGAGCAGAGTCTCAATCATTTTTTGTACTTTTGCAGTTGCAATTCGGCTGCAAAGGTACGAATAAGAGCGCAATATACCAAAAATAAAATCAAAAATAGAATTAATAATGAATAAAAACGACTTAAAACCAGCAGTTGTCTTTGCAGAATTTGCGAAGATTAACGAAATTCCGCGTCCTTCCAAGCGCGAAGAGAAGATGATCGACTATCTCCGTAACTGGGGTGAGAGCCACGGCCTCGACACGAAAGTTGATGAGACAGGCAATGTCATCATCCGCAAGCCTGCCACCAAGGGCATGGAAAAGTGCAAGACCGTCATCCTGCAGAGTCATATGGATATGGTGTGCGACAAACTTGTCGATGTGGAGTTTGATTTCGACAAGGATGCCATCAAGACCTACGTCGATGGTGAGTGGCTGACCGCAGAGGGTACGACGCTGGGTGCCGATGATGGCATCGGCTGTGCCATCGAGCTGGCTATCCTTGCCTCTGATGATATCGAGCACGGCCCCATCGAATGTGTATTCACGCGTGATGAAGAAACAGGCCTCTCTGGCGCCGAAGGCATGAAGGCTGGCTTCATGACCGGCGATTACCTCATCAATCTCGACTCTGAGGACGAGGGTGAGATCTTCGTCAGTTGTGCAGGTGGTCGTAACACCACAGCCAAGTTCACCTTCAGCCGTGAGCAGGCCCCTGCTGGCAGCTTCTTCATGAAGGGCTCCTTGAAAGGTCTTGTCGGTGGACACTCCGGCGATGACATCAACAAAAAGCGCGCCAATGCCATCAAGATTCTCGGACGATTCCTCTTCCAGACGATGAGACGCTACGACGGTATCCGCTTGGCTCAGTTCCATAGCGGCAAGCTGCACAACGCCATTCCTCGCGATGGCTACTTCGTGATTGCCGTGCCCAACGACCTCAAGGAGAATGTCCGTGCAGACTGGAATGTCTTCGCCTCAGAAGTCGAGGATGAATTCCACGTTACTGATACACAGATGGTCTGGAACATGGAGAGTACCGATGCCGAGCCCGTCATCGAAGCTGCTGTCGCCAAGAACTTCATCTGGGCCATACAGGCCGTCGACAACGGCATCTACGCCATCTGTCAGGACGAAGCTCTCGGTGGTATGGTCGAGACATCAAGCAATATCGCCAGCATCCACACGTCTGAGACGACCATCGACATCCTGAGCAGCCAGCGCTCCAATGTGATGTCGAACCTCGACAATATGTGTGCCACTATCCAGGCAGTCTTTGAACTGGCTGGTGCCGAGGCCATCAGCAGCGACGGTTATCCCGCCTGGAAGATGAAGGCCAACTCGAAGCTGCAGGAGATTGTGGTGGCATCCTATAAGAAACTGTTCGGCAAAGATCCTATCGTTCGCGGTATCCACGCCGGACTCGAGTGCGGACTCTTCTCCGAGCGCTATCCCAACCTCGACATGGTCAGCTTCGGTCCTACCCTCCGCTTTGTACATACGCCCGACGAGCGTCTGCATATCCCTACCGTACAGATGGTGTGGGATCATCTGCTCGACGTACTCAAAAACATACCGCAGCAATGAGACTCTCGCGCGCGTATATTATAATAGGTATATTGGCTCTGCCGTTTCTCGCATCCTGCGGGAAACGGTATGAGGCCAAGAACATGGTCAAGGATTTTGTAAAGACATACGCCAAGGAAGAGATTGAGATCACCTCATTCTCCGACCTCGATTCTACCAAGGTCATTTCCGACTCACTGCTGCAGGTCTTGCGCTCACGGGCCATGAGTGATCCGTTCTTCAAGAAAGGCTTCCAATTCACCGCTGAACGTACGGGTACTACCCTGCTCTATATCCGTATGAAATATGGTGAAGACAGTCTCGGATTGTCAAAAACCTTCTATTTCGACAAGGATTTAACAGGCATTGTTGCCTTTAAATAACTTTTTTCGAAAAAAATTGCAGAAAGATTTGGTAGTTTCAGAAAAAGTGCGTACCTTTGCACCCGCAATCAAGGAGATAACCCCAAGGTTTCTGACTCCAGGGTCCTTTTGGAAGGATGGGTGAGTGGCTGAAACCAGCAGTTTGCTAAACTGCCGTACGGGTTCCCGTACCGGGGGTTCGAATCCCCCTCCTTCCGC
>JAEENF010000186.1 GCA_016283605.1 Prevotella sp. | reverse complement strand
CTTTATGTGAATTGAACCAGGTGCCCAGGGCATACATGTAGAAGTCGTCGCCGGGCTTGACGGTCTTGTCCATCAATGCCTCATTGATGAAGTGGTCTGGCACGGCGGGCTCTCCAGGCTCTGGCACAACCGGGTTGTCTATTGAATTGTCAACACACGATGTGAATACGCTTGCGCCGCTGATGAGGGTGGCGGCGAGCACCCATTTCATGATTCTTTTCATACTTCTTTTTTATTACATTGGTTAAAACTTTATTTTAAAATCTGCCCTCACGCCCTGGCATCTTCCCGTCCGCTTCCACGCTGTCGGCGGTTTGTATGCTTTTAACAGTCAGCTCGTCGAGAACCACATGATTGTCGAGAGCATGGACTGTAATAGAGTGACTCCCTTTCTGCAGATGAACCTTTGTGTCACGTATAGCCTGAGCGCGAAGTACATTGTCTTTCCATCGTTCTGAACGGAAGGGTTCCTTCAACGAATATACAACCGGTTCACCACCATCGATGCTGACACTAAATCGCAAGTCACCGCTGTCAAGAGGATGTGTCGGTATGAGGGCTGTTGTCACGGTGTAGTCGCCCTCCACGTCGATATCCGCCTTGTAGGTCATGCTCCTGCCCTTGGGCAGTGAGATGGCATTCATGGAGTGACCGAGCATCTGTATGACATCCACATTTCCCGATACCGGCACCACTCTTACGTCAACAGTCTTAACCTCTTCTCTCAGACGCCCACGGACATCTTCAAAAACAGGCAGCTTTCGCGGGGCTGCATCCATCAGACAGCGCCACTTGCCTCCACGCATCTCATTATACTGACGAGTGAGCGACTGGATCTCATCGTATGCCCGGCGGCTCTCTGCGGAGTCTGTGAGAATCTTGGTGCTCATAGCAGATGCAGCCCACACGGGATACTGGATGGCTGCGAAGAAGGCATCATACAGTTCTGGACGCACATAGGCCTTAGCCTCGATGATGCGAGCCTTGATGCACTCGAAGTCGGCCAGACGACTTGCAGCCTCCTGACGGGAGAATTGCACATCGCCAACTGTGGAGAGGCCACGATGATATTTTTTCTTGTCGAGCTCCACCTGTGTGAATCCCATAAACTCCGGACGACGCTCGCCACAGAGACGATAGAACTGGAACATAGCAGGATAGAGCCGCTCGCCCGCCTCACTACCGAACTGACGACAGAGCCAGGAGCGGAGATGCTGTCCAAGCGAAGAACTGCTGACAGCGTTGATGTTCCAAGCCATGTCGAGGAAGAGTTCCAGGTCGTAGGCTGCCACTTTCGGATCGTGGACATTGGCAATCCAAAGCCTTCGGGCATTGTGGTCATACGCCTGACGCATCTCATTGTAGACAAGTCCGGGCTGTGTAGTCGTGAGCCAGAGATAATCGTGAGGACGCCCCCAATAAGAGAGGTGATAATACACTCCCGCACCTCCGCTGCGCTGCTGCTCGCGGGCATCAGAGAGACGGGTGATATACCCATAGTTGTCATCGCACCACATCAGGGTGACATAGTCCGGCACCTTGAGGCCCTTCTCATACAACTGCAGCACCTCTTTATACGGCACAAACATCTGCATCTGCTTTTCGGGTGCTCCGACGTACTTCACTATGAGCTGCTGCTGGTCGTCGATAACCTGCTGCAGGGCCTCGAACTTCTCCTGTTCAGTGGCATAGCCCTCCATCGAACTGTCGTGAATACCACGCATGCCAATAGTAAATATGTTATTACCGGATGTCTTTACTTCTTTAAGGCGCTCAATCCAATACTGTTGTACTGCCTCGCGATTGGTGCGATAGTTGAAGCGTCCTCGTTCGGATACATTCCACTCGCCTACATTGTTGCGCAAAAGCGGTTCACAGTGCGAGGTTCCTATGACGATGCCGCACGAGTCAGCAACAGCCTTGTTGCCTGGTGTAAGGAAGAATGCCTTTGTACCCTCGTGCATAGCAGGCCAGATGGCATTGGCACGCAGGCGCAGCAACAACTCGAATATCTTGCGATAAGTGCGGGGACCTATCTCCCCATTGGAGTTTGGCTCGAATGTATTGCAGCTCCAAGGACGGATACTCCAGTCTTCATCGTTGATAAAGATACCCCTATAGGCTACACTCGGGCTCTGCTCTGTGGTAAAGTCTCCGCTAAGCACCAGCCTGTCACGACGCTCAGGCACTATATCGCCCCACCATATCCAAGGCGAGACACCAGCCATGCGCGAGAGCTCCAGCAGTCCATATGCCATTCCCCTGCCATTTCCACCCTCTACGAAGATGCTTCCATTCTTTGTGTATATGCGGAAAGCGTCAGCAGGAAGAGTCTTTGACAACTGGCAGTTGACGACAGCCTTCTTGGATGCCACAGGCATCATTCCTGTTACCTGCAGCATATCATCCTTCCACATCGACAGTGCTGTACCAACCACGAGTTCCGCCTTCTTGGGAATATTGTAGGTCACCGGGTGCTGTCCGTCGAACCACACCACCTCACCGGCAGAAATAATGAGGGAACACTTCAGTACCAGGAATGTCAGTAATATCCTTTTCATTCAGCAATGTCTTTAAGGGGACAGGAACCTTGTGCTCCGGATACTCTCCATATTAATCTCACTGTTAAATACCATTTTCGACGATTAGCCGATACTTGAGGGCAAAGTTACGAAAAAAAGCCGAAAGTTCCAAGACTTTCGGCCAATAAATTTAGAAATGCACATATCGGCGGTTGC
>JAEENF010000185.1 GCA_016283605.1 Prevotella sp. | reverse complement strand
ACCACTGGTCCACCGTGCATCTCGACAATACGGTTGATGGCACGCACCAAGAGTTCATCGTTAGAACCGATGGCGACGATATTATGACAGTCGTGAGCCACCGACCCGGCAATGGCTCCGTCCTTGAGATCAAATCCGCGCACCAGTCCCACAACAGGTTTTGCACCAAGCACATAACGGTTGTAAACCACGATCTTCTGTACCTCCGTCCAGGGATAGCGCGAGTCAAACAACGGGTTACCTGTCAGCACCACCTCCTCATGATCAGTCAGCAGACTGCCGTCTGAGGCATGAATGACGTGTACCGTATCGCCTGGCTTCAGGTCGATATCAATATCTTTTTCAGAAATGGGGGTAGCCACGAAATTATTGGGGAAGTCGAAGTCCAGGATGTGGTCATCAAGGTCGTGACGCGAAGGCAGGCTGGCATTATAGTTGAACACCTCCTCACCGCAAATTACCGTTGTCTCCACACGGAAATTCGGCGTGATACGGTCGACAGTAATAAAGGTTGCCGGATCGCCTGCCTGCAATAGTCCCCAGTTCTGGTTATAGTGCTTCTGCGCATTGACGCTGGCGGCCTGCAGCACATCCCACAGGTCGTAGCTGTCGGCCAAAGCACGCTTTACGATAAGATTTATATGTCCGCGTACGAAGTCGTCAGGATGGCAGTCGTCCGTACAGAACATCACCATATTGGGGCTCTCCTTAATCAACGGACTCAGCAACTGATAGTCCTTCGCGGCACTGCCCTCGCGGATGATGACCTTCATACCGGCCTTGATGCACGAGCGACCTTCTTCCAGCGTTGAACACTCATGGTCGGTGGTAATGCCCGCAGCAGCATATTGTGCACGCTGACTTCCCGTCAGTCCTGGAGCGTGACCGTCCACAGGTTTGCCGTTACGCAAGGCAGCATCAATCTTCGCCTTCACCTCCTTGTCGCCATTCAGCACACCAACGTAGTTCATCATCTCGCCCAGGAAACCGATATCCTCGCGGGCCATCAGCGCCTCCGTATCCTTAGCGTCAATCACGGCTCCACTGGTCTCTATGTCGCCACCTACTGCAGGCACACAGCTGGGTGCGCCAAACAGGAAGTTGAAGCGTGCCTCCTTGCCCGAACGTATCATGTAGTCGATACCCTTGATACCCAGTACGTTACCAATCTCGTGAGGATCGGCAATGACGCCTATCGTACCGTGACTGACGGCAATGCGCGCAAACTTATGCGGCACCATCATACTGCTCTCGATATGCACGTGACCGTCGATAAAGCCAGGCATCACGTAGGGCCAGGGCTTCTCGCGCTCAGGCAACTGACAGCGTTTTACTTCTGCTATTTTCTCACCCTCGATGATCAGTTCACCATCGAATATCTCACGTCGAACGACGTCAACAATATGTCCTTTGATAGCCATAGCTTTTAATTATTCTGACGGCAAAGATAAGAAAAAATCAGATATGATATGCCTTACGAACCGTATTTTTTGCAAAATCAGCTTTTTTTTCCGAAAAAGAGGCAATTTAACGGTCAATTTAAAAAAAATGACTAACTTTGTGGCTGAAAACGAAAACGGACTATTAAGGCGAGACCGTCTGATGGCAAAGGTCAAGAACAGCGAGTTGTTGCTCTCCTATATCCGAGAGGGACGGACGATGACGCAGAGAGAAAAACTCTGGCTCATCGTTAGTCTGAGTATCCCCTCGATCCTGGCACAGATCTCTGCGACGGTGATGTTCTTCATCGATGCCTCGATGGTGGGACACCTCGGCGCGAAGGCCTCTGCTGCCATCGGAATCGTAGAGACCTCAGGTTGGCTGATGGGTGGTCTGGCCTCAGCAGCGAATATGGGCTTTTCTGTGCAAGTAGCCCATTTCATCGGTGCCAGCGACTTCGAAGCTGCCCGAAGAGTGCTGCGACAGTCACTGGTCTGTTGTACGATCTGGGCCGTGATGATCTCACTGACCTCCGTCATCATCGCCCCCTTCCTACCCTACTGGATGGGCGGCAGTGCCGACATCGCCCGCGACGCCTCACTCTATTTTGCCATCTTCGGCGTTGCCGGCCTCTTTTTCCAGATGGAGGGTCTGGCAGGTTCGATGCTGAAGTGCTCAGGCAACATGAAGATTCCGTCGCTCCTGAATATCGGCATGTGTGTGATGGACGTCGGCTTCAACTACCTCTTTATATATATCTTAGGCCTGGGAGTGGTGGGTGCCGCCATCGGAACTGGTGTCGCCATGCTGATTACTGCAGGACTGATGCTCTATTTCCTATTGGTGAAGTCGAAGATGCTCTCGCTGGTAGGACGTCCTGGGTCGTTTAAGCCCAAGGAAGATACCGTCCGCACAGCCATAAAGATTGGTGCGCCGATGGGATTTCAGCATCTGTTGATGGGAGGCGCGTATGTGGTGAGTACGATGATCGTGGCCCCTCTGGGCACCATCGCCATCGCCGCCCACTCGCTGGCCATCACCGTCGAGAGTCTCTGTTACATGCCTGGCTACGGCATCGCCGAGGCGGCCACAACCCTCGTAGGACAGGGCATCGGCGCTGGACAGAAGATGTTGACACGTTCGTTTGCCTTTATGTCTGTGGGCCTGGGCATCAGTGTGATGACCCTGATGGGTTTATTGATGTGGACCTTCGCACCAGAGCTGATGGCACTGATGTCGCCTGTGGAGGAAGTGATTACCCAAGGCACCCAGGTTCTTCGTATCGAAGCCTGGGCAGAGCCGATGTTTGCGGCAGCCATCGTGGCCAACGGCGTATTTATCGGTGCTGGCGATACGATGATTCCTGCCATCATGAGTCTGGGTTCGATGTGGGCCGTCCGTCTGACGCTGGCAGCAACCCTCGCGCCAAGATACGGTCTGAAAGGTGTGTGGACGGCAATGGCCATCGAACTCACCTTCCGAGGCAGCATTTTCCTCACCCGTCTCTTCAAAGGCGGCTGGGCCGACAAATATAGTGTGAAAAAATAAC
>JAEENF010000184.1 GCA_016283605.1 Prevotella sp. | reverse complement strand
TAGGTTACAAGTGGAACATCAGCGATGCCCGCTTCGCCGTGAAGGCCAATGCCTCCTATCTGAAGAACAAGCTGAAGAACCTCGGTAACGACACCGGTTTCCTGAACTACGGCATCAGTCAGTTTGCTGACGGCGGTACCCGTGCCGAGAACGGACAGCCCTTCCCCTTCTTCTACGGTTACAAGACCGACGGTATCCTGCAGAACCAGGCTGAGGCAGATGCTTACAATGCCCAATACGGTGGCAGTTCGAAGCCCGGTGACTTCCGCTTCGTGGATACCAATGGCGACGGTAAGATCACTTCCGACGACCGTACCAACATCGGTAACGGCATTCCCGACTGGAGCTTCGGTCTGAACTTTGATGCCGACTGGAAAGGTTTTGATCTGGGCGTATTCTTCCAGGGAGTCAGTGGTGTGGATGTGTTCGACGCCACCTACCGTCAGGATATCGCCTCGGGTAACTATCCTACCTGGGTGCTCCAGCGTTGGACCGGTGAAGGCACCTCGAATACCGTGCCTACCCTCGGCGACTCCAAGAACTGGGTCTGCAGTGACATGTATGTCCGCGACGGCAGCTACCTGCGTCTGAAAAACCTCACCTTGGGTTACACCCTGCCCCGTAGTCTGACCAGTAAGGTCGGTATCAGCCGCCTGCGCATCTACGGTCGTGCAGAGAACCTCATCACATGGACAAAGTACTGGGGCTTCGACCCAGAGATCGGTGCCGGATGGGACAATGACTCCCAGAAGCACAACACTCAGTTTACGGGCGTTGACTACGGTGTCTATCCTCAGGCCCGCACCTTCACCATCGGCATAAATGTTAGTTTATAGTTTTGAGTTTAAAGTTTATAGTTATGATTACCAAGATATACAATAAGATTGCAGTAGGTCTTTTCTACTTTCTCCTGACTCCTGCCGCCTGTCTCCTTTCGTCATGCAGTGACGAATTCTTAGAAGTGACCAAGCCTGACGGTGAGCCTCTCGAGGAATATTACACCACCGAGGAAACCCTCAACGAGGCCCTCACTTCTGCCTATGCTCCCCTGCACTGGCCCGACTGGGACAATCAGGCTTATAACGACCTCACCGTCGATGGCGAGATTATGGGTGACGACTTCTGGGTAGGCGGTTCTGACAACACCGACAACCAGCACTGGCACCGTCTGTTTAACTTTGCTGCCGACGGCAACAACACCCTCGGCACCCTCTGGGGCGACTTCTACAGCGGTATCAAGCGTTGCAACGACGCCATCAAATATGCAGGCTGGGAAGGCAAGGCCAGCGCCAGCTTCCGTAAGTCTATGGAGATGCAGGCCCGTCTGCTTCGCGTGTACTATTATAATATCCTGTGGCACTACTACGGCAACGTGCCCTTCTATCTGGAGAACCTCTCACTGCCCTACACCGCTCCGCAACTCACTGCCGACGAGATCTACAACAAGCTGTTGCCCGAGCTCGAGGAGATTATCGCCTCCAATGTGCTGCCCATGCGCTGGGCCGCTGCTGAGAGTGGCCATGTGAGCCAGGCCTTCGCCTATATGCTCTATGCCGAAATGGTGATGTACCAGAACGACAGTGCCCGTTATCCGCAGGCTCTCTCCTATATGAAGCAGATCATCAGCGACTCCAACTATTCACTCAATCCCAGCTTCAGCGACCTGTGGCAGGAGAGCGGTGAGTGGTGCGCAGAGAGCATCTTCGAGATCAACTACAACGACGACCAGGCCCAGCGCGACTGGGGTACTGCTGCCCTGAATGCCGGCGGCACCGTATTCCCCACACTTTGCTCCCCCAACGGCTGGGGTGGCGGCGAAGGCTGGGACGGCGGTAACGACGGTTGGGGTTTCCTGCCCATGCGTTTAGAGGCCTATAACATGTATGCCGAGAACGATCTGCGCCGTGATGTCACCTGCTGGGATGTACGTGGCTACAGCTATACCGAGCGTTATCAGGACACCCATATCTGGCACGGTAAATATCGTCCGCAGTCAGACAACAACAAGGACTGTCCCACCTCGAAGAACCTGAACTACAATAACAACAAGCGTATCTACCGCTATGCCGAGACCCTGCTCAATGCTGCCGAGCTGCTACTCCAGACGGGTGGCAGTGCCGCTGAGGCAACAGGTTATGTGAACGAGGTCCGTGCCCGTGCCGGACT
>JAEENF010000183.1 GCA_016283605.1 Prevotella sp. | reverse complement strand
TTTGACTGTTCATCGTTGTTGCTTCTTTTTTCAGCCACAAAGTTACGCATAATTTCCGATACCGCCAAATATCTGCGCGACCAAAAAGTGACAATTATGACAAATGACGCTGTCAGATTTTGCGCAGGAGGTTTTCGGAAATAGCAGACGTTTTAATCATCTTTATATATAATATATATATTATATATAAAGATGAAATAATTTTCAAACAATCTCAATATTCGCCCTCTCGGAAAATGACACTGTCATTTGTCACGTTTGTCATGCTGCCTAGGAAAAAATTGCTACCATAGGAGAAAAAAATTGCGCCCTAGTATAGTAGCAAATGCTACCTTTAATACCCCGTTTTCTGCATGACAGCCGCCCCCTCGACGGCCATCATCAGCCCCCGCTTTTCTTCACTCCGAAGGCCCTTTTATGCCGTCCGAAGCCACTTCTCTCTCATCTCCCGCCACTTTTCCGCACGGCCTTTTCTCACAATTGACACAGTCGCTACTTCACGACAGGGATCGTTCCTACAGTGCGATCCGCAAATCATGACACATGACAATTATGACAAATGACAGCGTCATTTATTATTCCACAAAGGTATGTCTGAATTCCAACGGCGTCATACCGAAATGGTCTTTGACATACTTGCCGAAGAAGGAGGGGTTGGGGAATCTGCTTGATGCTGAGGTCGGTCTGACGCAGATAGTAGCGGATGTCCTCCAACACTTGTTCTGTTATCCACTCGTTGGCGGTCTTGCCTGAATTCTTCTTGCAGACAGCAGTGAGGTATTTCGGTGAGATACAGAGTTCGCTGGCATATGCTTCTACCGTGTGTCACGAGGGGTCAGGATAATTTGTGACTGTCACATTGTATCCTGACCCCGCTGAGACGCTGTCAGGATGCGCTAACAAAAAAGGGACCTGACACAAATTTGTGCATTGTTTTTTTGTTGGTTCGGAATTTTTTCGTATCTTTGCCTCCGAAACGAATTCTATAACAATCCATATGAAAAAAATGATGCAATGGGTGATGGCCGCTACCCTCATTTGCGGCGCAAGTGTGTTTACAGCATGTTCGAATAATGATAATTCGGTCTCAGAGAAGGGACAGTTGCTTGAAGTGTATGACGTACAGGGCAGTGCAGGCAAGGCCCGCCTGACAGTTGACGGGAAGGTGCTGTTTGTTACCGACGTGTTTGTCGGCAAGAACGGCCTTGGCAAGACGGGCGAGGGCGACGGCAAGACCCCCATTGGTACGCTGCGTCCGCTGAGTGCCTTCGGCGTCAAGCCCAATCCTGGCACGACGATGCCCTACATTGATGTGAAGCCCACAACCTATGCTTGCGATGAGGACTGCAAGTACTACAACCAGATTATCGACACCGAAGAGACCAAGCACCAATGTAAGGGTGAGGAGATGTACTCCTACCAGCCGCAGTATAACTACGGCATCGCCACCGACTTCAACAAGGAGTGTATCTATCCCAATGGCAGTGCTATCTTCATCCATGTGAAAGGCTCGAAGCCCTATACCGGCGGCTGCATTTCCTTCGACGAGGACCGGATGGTTGAGATATTGAAGAACTGTGACATGTCGCTGGTCATCAAAATCAGAGAATGATCAATAACAAAGATATATCCATCGTCATCCCGGAGTATTACGGGGAGTCGATACTGGCAGAACTGCTGAAACGGCTGCACGCCACTTTGCAGACACTGACCGACAGTTACGAGATTATCCTCGTCAATGACTGTTCGCCCGACAATGTGTGGGAGGCCATCCGTCAGGTCTGTGCCGTTGATAAGCGTGTGGTTGGTCTTAACCTGAGCCGCAACTTCGGCGAGCACTATGCCATCATCGCCGACAGCACACGACCCTTGAAAGGGGCAGTAGTGGTAGGCTTCACGATGTCGTTCCTTTCCGTCATCACGGCCCTCTACAATGTCATTGCCTATTTCCTGGAATTCTACACGGTGCCCGGTTATACCACGACCATCTTCTCCATCTGGTTTGCCTGCGGACTGCTGCTTTTCATGATGGGTGTGCTCGGCCTTTACATCGGACGCATTTTCGATCAGGTGAAGGCCCGTCCCATCTTTATCGTGATGGATGAACTGAATGTAGAGGAGTAATAAAAGCATAACAAATCTTCAAATCGCAAATATGAATCAGAAAATCGCTATATTGGTTACGGCAGCCTTCCTGCTTTGGTCATGTAACAAAAAGGGGACGCAGACCCATGAGGAAACTGTCAGTGTGAGAACCCAGAAAGTTGAGGCTGGCGCCCAGAGCGTCAACAAGAGTTTCATGGGCGTGATAGAAGAGGAAGACGGCGCCAACGTCACATTCGGGGTCTTGGGTACGGTTATTCGCGTGATGGTCGATGAAGGACAATTCGTGCGGAAAGGTCAGGCCATGGCCGAGACCGATGGACAGAACGTGAGGAGTGCCTACGAAATGAGTGCCTCGACCCTGGCACAGACCGAGGATGCCTACCGTCGTCTGAAGAACCTTTACGACAAGGGTACACTGCCAGAGATAAGAATGGTGGAGATGGAGTCGATGCTGACCAAGGCAAAGGCTGCAGAGGCGATGTCGCGGAAGAATGTGGACGACATTGTGTTACGTGCCCCTTTTGATGGTTATGTGGCACAGAATGCAGTACATGAAGGCAGCAGCGTCATGCCTGGTGTGACGGGCTTCAGACTGGTGAAGATTGACAAGGTGAAAGTCAGCGTATCGGTTCCGGAGAAAGAGATCAGTAAGATCAAGAAGGGCACTGACGTGAAGTTTACGGTACCAGCCCTAGGCGATAGCGTGTTTACGGGCAGAGTGGTGAACAAGGGCGTGGTAGCGAATATCATCAACCACACCTACGCGGTAAAAGTCTTGGTAGAGAACAGAAGCCATACATTGCTGCCAGGTATGGTATGCAAGGTACACATGAAGGACGTGAGTGCTGACTATTCTATTCTGGTTCCGCAGGATGCCATTCAGGTTAGCGGCAAGGAAACCTATGTGTGGATGGTCAAGCAAGGCAAGGCCCACCGTCAGGCAGTCACCACAGGCGACATCTACAGCAGCGGCGTGGTCATAGAGACAGGACTGACTAACGGTGATGTGATCATCGTCCAAGGTCAGAATAAAGTCAGTGAGGGAATGGTGGTGAAGAGTGAATAATGAATAGTGAAAAGTGAATAGTGAATAGTAATAAGACAAATTTGGTGGCGAGTGCCATGAGGCATAAAAGCATCACGTTGCTGTTGGTGCTGGTGATGATGCTTGCAGGCATTGCTTCTCTGTTATATATACCAAAGGATGAGTTTCCACAGGTAGACCTCCCTGTGGGACTGGTGGTAGGAGTCTATCCTGGAGCGTCTGAGTTGGAAGTGGAGCAGCAGTTGGCAAAACCTCTGGAAGAATTCCTCTGGACCTTTAAGGAGATAGACAGGGAAAAGACCACGACGATGAGCATGAATGATGGCTGTGCGGCCATCGTATGGCTCAACGGTACGGAGAGCAGTCATACGGAATTCTGGAACAAGTTGAAAGAGCGGCTGTCACTCTTCCGCATGACACTGCCGGCAGGCGTATTGGGCGTGGTGGCCAACGACGACTTCGGCGACTCATCGGCCATGTTGCTGACCATCGAAAGCGACAGCAAGACATTCCGTGAGTTGGGCGACTATACCGACGGACTGAGCGACAAGCTGAGAACGGTGAAGAGCCTGGCAAACGTGATACGCATGGGTGACCAGAAGGAAGAGCTGAGCATCTATCTGGATCGCGACCGTCTCTCGATGTACGGCATCAATACGGCCATGCTGATGAGCAAGGTTTCCGGACTTACAGGCACACTTTATACAGGCAGTCTGGAGGATGGCAAACTAAGCAGGAAGATACACATCCGGTCGTCGCTCAATACAGAACAGGACTTGGCACAGACCATCGTCAGCAATGCCCCCACGGGTGAGGTGGTACGACTGGGCGACATTGCCACCATCAAGCGTGAATATCCGGAGCCACGACGATACATCAAGAACAATGGACGCCAATGCCTGCTGCTCTCGCTGCAGATGATCAGGGGCAAGAATATCATCGACTTCGGTACCGAGGTAAAACAGGTCGTCAGCGACTATCAGCAGACACTGCCCAAGGATGTACACATCAACGTGATAAGCGACCAAAGTCAGGTGGTGGACCACTCCATACGGGACTTCATGTTCGAAATGCTCATCGCCATCGTGTCCGTCATCATTGTGGTATGCCTGATGCTGCCGCTCAGGGTGGCGGGCGTAGCAGTGGTCACCATCCCTATCACTATCTTTGCCTCCATCGCCATATTCCTTGTGGCGGGAGTTGAGATTAACAGCGTCACGCTGGCTGCTCTGCTGGTATCGCTGGGTATGATCGTCGACGACAGCGTGGTAGTGGTAGACTGCTATCTGGATAAACTGGACTCCGGAATGGATCGCTGGCAGGCTGCTGTAGAGTCTTCACGGGAGTTTGTGAAGAGCATCATTACGGCCACGCTGGTCATCAGCATCACGTTCTTCCCCTTCCTCTATACGACGAGTAAGATGATACACGACTTCATAAAATGGTTCCCGTATGCTATCAGTATCGTACTGACGGTATCGTTGGTGGTCGCAATCTTCGTGGTGCCTATTTTGCAGCATCAGTTTATCAAGAGCGGACTCCACACGGGCTCTGCCAACCATCAGGAAAGAAACGAAGGCGAGCGGAAGACCATGCTCGAGCGGATACAAGGTCACTACGACAGGCTGATAGAGTGTTGCTTCCGCCACAGGCGTGCCACCCTCGCCATCGGACTGGCAAGCATCGTGCTGGGGGCTGTGCTCATTCTGATGCTGCCCATCAGGCTGATGCCCAGAGCCGAGCGCAACCAGTTTGCCGTTGACATCATACTGCCTACAGGCACCGACCTGAACTATACCGCACAGGTGGCCGACTCGCTGGCCAGCATCATGAGAAAGGACGAACGGGTGGTCAACCTGACCACGTTCTATGGTAGCGGCTCACCGCGATTCCATGCCACGTTCCTGCCCAATTTCGGCGGCACCCACTTTGCACAGTTCATCGTAAACACCCATAATGACAAGGAGACGCAGGAGATGTTGGACGAATACGCCCATCGCTATTCCTATTATTTTCCTGAGGCTCAGATACTGTTCCGGCAGATAGAATACTCCGACCACCAATACCCCATAGAAGTGGTGGTGAAGGGTGATAACCTCGATAGCCTGCATGTGGCCATAGACAGCATACACCACCGGTTGTCGAAAAACAAGGACATAGACGTGTTGACCACCTCCTTCGGCACGACAGGCAACCGACTGGAGGTCACCATGAAGCCTGAAGAGGCCAATCGCATTGGCATGAGCAAATCGCTGCTCTCGCTGAATTTCGCCTTGCGCTATGGTGGCGGCATTCCTGTAACCACTATCTGGGAGGACGACCACGAGCTGAGCATCACGGTAAAGGACGCCGATAATGGTAAGCACGACATCGATGAATTCAAAAACATACGCGTGACGGGCCTGATCCCCACCATTACGGCTGCACCGCTGTCGCAGATAGCTGACGTCAAGCCTGGCTGGGGCTCTGGCACCATCGAACGTGTCAACGGCGAGCGGACGGCCTCAGTCTTTGGCATGATGGGTCGTCAGGGCGTGAAGGTAGGAGAACTGACGGAGAATATCTATCGGGATCTCCAGACACTGCGACTGCCTGAAGGTGTCAAGCTTGAGGAGGGTGGACAGGCAGAGACCGAACGGACATACCGTCCGCAGATGTATCTGGGTATGCAGATTGCCATCGTGTTGATCTTCTTCATCATCGTGTTCCACCTGAAAAGCATACCGCTCACGCTGCTTATCATGTCGTCGCTGGGATTCTCAATGATAGGTGGTGCGCTGGGACTTCACTTGTTCGGTCAGGAGTTTGGCGCTACGGGCGTACTCGGCTTCGTCTCGCTCATGGGCATCATCACCCGCTGCGGCATCATCATGATTGATTATGCTGAGGAACTGAGCCGCGAGCATCCCACGAACGAGGCCGCACTGCTGTCGGCCAAACGTCGGTTCCGACCGGTATTCCTCACTTCGATGGCCGCATCGATGGGTGTCATACCGATGGTCATCAAGGACACGCCGTTGTGGGGACCGATGGGCGTCATCATCTGCATAGGAGCACTGGTGTCGATGCTGTTTATCATCACCATGATACCTGTCGGCTACAGTCTGGTAAGAGAAAGGTTTAAAAGGTAAAAAAGTAAAAAGGTAAAAAAGCCAATCAGCATGAAAAAGATATTCCTGATACTATTCACTATTCATTTTTCACTATTCACTGGTTCCGCCCAGCGCATCATGACCCTGCAGGAGTGTGTCAATGAGGCTCGTGTTAACAACGTCAGCGCAAAGGATGCCCGCAACGACTTGCTCATTGCCAAGGAACAGCAACGTTACGCCCGCTCGAAGTACTTTCCCATGGTAGGAGCGTCGGCCACCCATTTCGAGGCCAGCGACTATCTGCTGAAACAGCAATTGTTCTCGCCCGAACTGCAAGAAGTCATCGAGGAACTCACCGAAGGGTCGGATTTCTTCCAAAACGGCGGCATTCACGCCGTCAAGCGCGGTACGTCGATGGGCCTCACTGTCCTCGAACCCCTATATACCGGCGGCAGAATCAGCAATGTCAACAAACTGGCCGACATGCAGGTTGACGCTCGCCAGAAACTGCAACAGGTGACTGACGACGAGATTGTGATGACCACCGAATTCCTGTTTTACAAGATTCTGGAACTCCATGAGACCGACAAGATGCTCGACGCGATGGAGAAAGAAACGGAGAGCATACACCGCGATGCGGTCAATATTTACGAGAATGGTATAGTCAACAAGAACGACGTCCTCAGCGTCGAACTGATACAAGACCAGCTCTCGGCTCTGCGCATCAAGACAGCCAATGCCTGTCGGCTGTTACGCCGTGCATTGGCAAAATATATGGGTATGGCTGAACAGGATATTGACATCGACACAACTCTATGCGACGATGCCATTGTCGACCCCCAGGAATATCAGATGCCACATCTCACAGCCCTTGAGAACCGCACGGAGACCCAACTTCTTGACACCTGGGTGGAAAAGGCGGTGCTGGAAAAGAAAATAGCGCGCGCCTCCATGTTACCCATCGTACTCGTAGGTGGAACGGCCAGTTACAGCAAGTTTCTTGCCGAATGGAACAGCAGGGCCATCGCCTTCGCTACCGTCCAGATCCCCATCAGTGCCTTCTGGAGCGAACGGCGTATGTACAATTGGAAAAAAGTGGAAGTAGAGAAGGCAAAAGACTTCCGTCAAGACAAGCGCGAGCTCATCTCCCTGCAAATACAAGATGCCTGGGACAATCTGGAAAGTACCTACCGTCAGACGCAAATCGCGAAGAAAAGCGTGGAACGTTCAGAGGAGAACCTGCGCATCAACCGCGAACACTATCTCAACGGCCTGACGAATATGACTGACCTGCTTGATGCCCAACGCCAGTGGCAGCAGGCACTCACCTCACGCAATGCCGCCAATAGCGAATACCTGCAGGCCAAGACCCGTTATCTGATCCTGACCGGCCGCAGAGAGGAAGTAAAGTAATAAGATCTAGTTGGCTGCTTCGAATTCCTCGAGGAAGCGGGTGTCGTTCTCGGAGAACATACGGAGGTCGGAGACGCGATACTTCAGATTCGTGATTCGCTCGACACCCATACCGAAGGCGTAGCCCGTATACTCCTTGGAATCGATGCCGCAGAGCTCGAGCACGTTGGGATCGACCATACCACAACCGAGGATCTCCACCCATCCGGTGTGCTTGCAGAAACCGCAACCTTCGCCGCCGCAGATGAAGCAAGAAATATCCATCTCTGCCGAAGGCTCAGTGAAGGGGAAGTATGAGGGGCGCAGACGGATCTTCGTGTCAGCGCCGAACATCTCCTTGGCAAACGACAGCAGAACCTGCTTGAGGTCGGTGAAGGATACGTTTTTGTCAATATAGAGTCCTTCCACCTGATGGAAGAAGCAATGTGCGCGGGCGGTGATGGCCTCGTTACGATAGACGCGACCTGGACAGATGACGCGGATGGGCGAGGTGAGTTTGCCATTCTCATCGTGCATGCGCTCCATGATACGGGCCTGTACTGAAGAGGTGTGTGAACGAAGGAGGATGTTCTTCGTGACCTCATCGGGATGCTGCGAGACGAAGAAGGTGTCCTGCATATCGCGTGCAGGATGGTCGGCTGCGAAGTTCATCTTGGTAAAGACGTGGAGGTCGTCTTCCACCTCAGGACCGTCAGCGAGGACAAAGCCCATGCGCGAGAAGATGTCGATGATCTCGTTGGTGACAATCGTCAGCGGATGACGCGTACCCAGCTGGATGGGGTAGGGCGTGCGCGTCAGGTCGATGGCCTCGTCGCCAGTCTCCTGCGTCTCGCACTCCTCGCGAAGCTGGTTGATGCGCTCGGTGGCGAGTGTCTTCAGTTCGTTGATCTTCATGCCGACGGTCTTCTTCTGGTCGGCAGCCACGTTGCGGAAGTCGTTCATCAGGGCCGTGATCTCACCTTTCTTGCTGAGATATTTCAGTCGGAGCTGTTCTACTTCCTCGGCGTTCTTCGCACTTAACTGCTGCACTTCTTTGAGCAGTTCATCTATCTTATCAAGTATCATATCTGTGTTAAATTTGCAAATTTGCGTGCAAAGGTACAAAATAATTCATAATTAATAATGCATAATTCATAATAATTTTGTAATTTTGCCCCAAATTTTGAGAGAATAGACTTGTTTGACAGGTTATCACCTTAAAGATGAAGAGGTTTCTGATTGCGATTATCGCAAGTGTTCTGCTGATGTTCTCCTGTACGGGAAACAAGACGCAGAGGGCAGAAGAGCCGGCGACCGACTCCGTAGCAGATAGTGTTGACTCCATTCCGATGGACTCGTTGGAACAGTTGATCGTCGACGCACCCACGCCGAAGGCGATGGATGAGTTGTTTGACGACTTTGTCTTCAATTTCGCCGCCAACAAGAAATTACAGCTGACGCGCGTGATTTTCCCCCTCACCGTACAGAAGTCGGACAAGCAGGAGAAAATCGAGAAAGGCAAATGGCAGATGGAGCGTTTCTTCATGCGTCAAGGCTATTATACGCTGTTCTTCAACAACGAGAAGCAGATGGAACTGATGAAAGACACCTCGATTACGCAGGCCATCGTGGAAAAGATCATGTTGAAGAAGGATCAGGTGAAAGACTACGTCTTCAACCGAATCCGTGGGGCGTGGATGCTTCGTGAGATCCGTGAGATGTCGATCGAAGAGAATGCCGATGCCTCGTTTATCAGTTTCTATCAGCACTTCGTGAGTGATAAGGACTTTCAGGTGAAGAGCCTGAACAAGACGGTGACATTCGTTGGGCCAGACCCCGATGACGACTTCAACACGATGGAGGGGCTGGTGACTGCTGACACATGGGAGGCCTTTGCTCCTCAGTTGCCGTCGAAGACGATTTACAACATCATCTACGGCAAACCGCAGCAGGCTGGTAACGAGAAGATCTTCATTCTTCGCGGCATCGCCAACGGTCTGGAGATGGAACTGAGGTTCAAGCGCGTGAACAACCGCTGGCTACTCATGAAAATGACAACGTAGGAGTGAATAGTGAATAGTGAGGGATTTCGAAAACTATAGTCTGAAGGCGCATAATACATTTGGCATCGAGGCCAAGTGCAGCAGGTTTCTGGAATACGAGAATGTAGCAGAAGCCCAGGAAGTTGCTGGAATCCTAAGAGAATCGGACACACCTTATATTATAATAGGTGGAGGCAGCAATCTGCTGCTCACGCAGGACTTCGACGGCATCGTGGTGCATTCACGACTCATGGGGACAGGTCCCGTGAGCCGTGAAATGCAACTCATGGGACCTGTCCCCGTGAGTTGTGGCAGCGGCGAGGTGTGGGACGATGTCGTGGCCTATTGCATCGCACACGGACTCTATGGTATGGAGAACCTCTCGCTGATTCCAGGCGATGTGGGAGCGAGCGCCGTGCAGAATATCGGAGCCTACGGCGCTGAGGCTAAGGACCTGATCGTTGAGGTAGAGGCTGTGGAAATCGCATCGGGCCGGCTGGTGACGTTTCGTGGCGAGGACTGCGGCTATGGTTATCGCGATAGTAAGTTCAAGCATGAGTGGAAGAACAAATACCTGATTACCCATGTCACTTATCAGCTCTCGACAACTTTTGAGCCTCGTCTGGATTATGGTAATATACGTTCGGAATTAGAACGCAAAGGCATCACGACGCCTACAGCCCAACAGCTGCGTGACACGATTATCGAGATCAGAAACGCCAAGTTGCCTGATCCCAAGGTGATGGGCAATGCTGGCAGCTTTTTTATGAACCCCATCGTGAGCCGGGAGAAATACGAGACGTTGGCTGTTCAATATGAAGGGATGCCGCATTATGATATCGATGCCGACAAAGTGAAGATCCCAGCAGGCTGGATGATAGACCAGTGTGGCTGGAAAGGTAAGTCGTTAGGCCGTGCTGGCGTTCACGACAAACAGGCTTTGGTGCTCGTAAATCGCGGTGGAGCTACAGGCGCTGAGATCGTCGCCCTTTGCGAGACCATCCGCAAGGACGTCAAGGCCAAGTTCGACATCGACATCCATCCAGAAGTGAACATTATATGAAGCTGACGTTTTTGGGAACGGGAACATCCTGTGGCGTACCAGTGATCGGTTGCCAGTGTGAGGTCTGTCAGAGTGATGACCCACATGACAAGCGTAGCCGTTGTTCTGTCCTCGTAGAGACTGACGAGACCCGTCTGCTGATAGACTGCGGTCCGGATTTCCGTCAGCAGATTCTGCCACAACCTTTCCGGAAGATTGATGCTATTCTGATAACGCATGCTCACTACGACCACATGGGCGGTATGGATGATATCCGTCCCTATTGTCAGTTTGGTGAAATCAATGTCTATGCCGATGCCGTCGCCTGTCAAGGGATGCTGGAGATGTTGCCCTATTGCTTTGCGGAGCATCGTTATCCTGGTGTGCCTGCCATCGGACTGCATGAGATTAAGCCCCACGAGCCGTTGACCTTCGGTGACTTGGCGGTGACCCCTTTTGTGGTGATGCACGGCAAACTGCCTATTCTGGCCTATCGTATTGGTGACTTGGCTTATATCACGGATATGAAAACCATCGATGAGAGCGAAATGGACTATCTGAGAGATGTGAAAGTGCTGGTGGTGAATGCCCTCCGTTTCGACAAGCCCCATCACTCCCATCAGCTGGTGGATGATGCCGTCGCCTTTGCCAAGAGAGTAGGGACCGAGCACACTTTCCTGATACACTCCTGTCACGATATCGGCCTGCATGCTGAGGTCAACAAAAAACTGCCAGCAGGTATCCAGCTGGCATACGACGGAGAGGTGATAGATATCGGATAGTTATTTGTGCTTTTTCTTCTTCGACTTCTTCAGGCCAAAGAGGAATCCGTAGGTGTTGAGCAGCTTACGGGCCGTCAGGAACAGGTCGAAAGCAATAAAGCCTTTGCTCACCAGACTGGCGATATATTCCCCACGCGAAGTCTCTTCCTTGCTGACGAACACCTGATTCCACATGGTGGAGAACTTGGTGTTGTCCTTCTGCAACTCCTCAGCCAACTCTTCCTTGCGTTGGCGAATCTCTTCGAGTGTACGGTATTCGTGGGTGGGCTTCTGAACGGGCAGCATAGGCTATTTGCTTAAGAGCAGGCTGGCGAGGAAATGCACGAGCGGCTTCTCGATCCAACGCTTGCGGAAAATGAAAAATACAATAAAGATGAGCAGGTGAACGCATCCCATGATTAGGAAGGCAGTAGCCGTTCCTGTGTAGTTTGCGAGCCAGAAGGCTGCGGCAAACGACAAGTACATCAGCACTGCGATGATGATCAGGAAGAAGATGACTGCCAAGGTGGCTGCCGTCAGCAGACGTACCACCTTGTCAATCACATCCAGTTTCACATACTCCTTCTGAAGTCCAAGGTAATGCTTAAGGACCTCGATGAGTTGTGCCAGGGTCTCTACGTTCTTGTCGCTGGAAAGCATAGCTTATTCCTCTTCAGCAGCATCCTGGATGTCGTCGACGAGGTCGACCACTTCCTTGCGGCTCAACTTGATGTTGTGCTTCTTGAGGAAATCCTCTATTGCGTCAGTAATCTTTACGCGAGTATCCTGACCTTTTTCGGGAGCCATCAGAATACCGAGAGCTGCTCCTGCGATGGCGCCACCAAGGAATGCGCCGATGTAACCAAAACTCTTCATTGTTAATAATATTTGAATTAAACACTTGTTTACATTTGGCAAATATACGGAGAAAATTCGAAAAACCTGCTATTTTTCGTGCGTTTTTTTGTTAAAACGATGATATTTTCGTCATTTAACAAACTTTATGCACCTTTTTTGCCTCATTTTGCGCGATAATTTGTAATTTCGCAGCAAATTCAGACATATCAGTATAACATTAAAATAATTAGGAAATGAAAAAGTACATCGTATTATGCGCAGGTCTGTGCCTGGCAATGGCAATGACAAGTTGTAAATCAAGCGAGAGTGCCTACAAGAAGGCTTACGAAAAGGCTAAGCAGTATGACACCCAGACAGCTCAGCAGGAGGCTACTCCTCAGGAGGCTCCAGTAGTGGCTCCCGTTCAGACGAGACCTGTTAATGAGGTTCGCCAGACTGACAACTACGACAACGTGTCTGTTCGTCAGGAGAAGGTTGCTGTGATCAACGGCTCTGGTCTGAAGGCATATAGCGTTATCGTCGGTTCGTTTGGTCTGCTGTCGAATGCAGAGGGCCTGCAGCAGCGTCTGCGTGATGCCGGCTATAGCGCACAGATCGTGAAGAACGAGGATCGTAATATGTACCGCGTCGTTGCCGCAACCTTCGATAACAAGGCCGACGCTGCACGTAGTCGCGATCAGTTCCGTGCCCAGGAGGCTTATAAGGATGCTTGGTTGCTCTTTTTCCAATAAGTCCATTGGCGCGGATATTATCCATCGATTACGGTAAGAAACGCACTGGTATAGCAGTCACCGACCCTTTACAGATTATTGCTGGAGGGTTGGCGACTGTTTCTACGTCAGAGCTGTTCGACTGGCTGAAAGCCTATCTGGCCAAGGAGTCTGTGGAGCGCATCATCATTGGTGAACCCCGTCAGCCGAATGGTCAGCCCAGTGAGAACCTGCAGCGCGTTCAGCAGTTTGTGAACCGTTGGCGTAAGGCTGTGCCAGAAATGCCTATCGAGTATTTCGACGAACGTTTTACCTCTGTATTGGCTCATCAGGCCATGCTCGAAGGCGGTCTGAAGAAGAAAGCCCGTCAGGACAAGGCGCTGGTAGACGAAATCTCAGCGACAATTATCCTCGAGGACTATCTCCGCTCTAAGAAGTGAATAGTGAAAAGTGAATAATTTGCTTCCGCAATAAATTGTAAATCATAAATGATTCTACCTATTTATATCTTTGGTCAGCCTGTGCTTCGCAAAGTGGCTGAAGACATCACCCCCGACTATCCCGAACTGAAGCAGCTGATTGCCGACATGTGGGAAACGCTGGCAGAGTCGGAGGGTATCGGACTGGCAGCGCCGCAGATAGGAAAGGCGATTCGTCTGTCTGTGATCGACCTTGACGTCATCAGTGAGGACCTGCCTGAATATAAAGGCTTCCGTCAGGTTTATATCAATCCCCATATCGTTGAGTACGACGAGTCGAAGACAGACACTTCGGAAGAGGGCTGTCTATCGTTGCCAGCCATTCATGAAAAGGTGGTGCGTCCTACACGTATCCATGTGGAATGGGATGATGAGACGTTTACCCATCATGATGAATGGATAGAGGGTTATCTGGCCCGTGTGATGCAGCATGAGTTCGACCATCTTGACGGAAAGATGTTCGTAGACCGTATTTCTCCACTCCGTAAACAACTCGTTAAGAGTAAACTCGTGGCGCTGACGAAAGGTCGCTACCGCTGTGGATACAAGACAAAGCCGGTAAGACGTTGACCATTGAACATTGACCATTGACCATTATGAATGGCAAATGCTTTAAGCTAAGATTGGTATTGCTGTTGTTGGCATTGCAATGTTCAATGTTCAATGTTCAATGGTCAATGTGCTTCGCGCAATTCAACACCGATCGTCTGGTGATGATCGGACGCTCTGCGCTTTATTATGAAGACTATGTGCTCTCCATCCAGTATTTCAACCAGGCCATCTCAGCCAAACCCTATCTCTATGAGCCTTGGTTCTTCCGAGGCGTGGCCAAATTCTATCTGGATGACTTCCGAGGGGCGGAGAGTGACTGTACAGAAGCCATCGAACGAAACCCATATGTGGTAAATATCTATGAATTGCGAGGCCTCTGTCGTATCAACCAGAAGAAATATCAGGGAGCGATAGAAGACTATACACGGGCCTTGCGTTTCAATCCCGATAACCAGAGTATGTGGCATAACCGCATCCTCTGTCGTATCAACGAGAAAGACTATGACCGCGGACTGGCGGAGATTGACACCATGCTTTCCCGTTGGTCGAAATATGCCAGAGCCTATGCCATGCAAGCTGAGATCCACCTTCTGCAGAAAGATACGGTGAAGGCGGTGAAGTCGCTCGATAAGAGTCTGGAACTGGACCCTTACGATGCCGGCATCTGGGCAGAGCGTGCTATCATCAGTCTGGCCCATCAGAAATGGAAGGAGGGAGAGGACTTCCTGACGAAGGCCATCCACCTGCAGCCCAAGAATGCCGGTTACTATATCAATCGTGCGATGGCCCGTTATAATCAGAACGGACTTCGTGGGGCAATGGCTGATTACGATACGGCACTCGATCTTGATCCCAACAACTTCCTTGGCCATTATAATCGTGGTTTGCTTCGTGCTCAGGTGGGTGATGACAATCGTGGAATCGAGGACTTCGACTTTGTGCTCCGGTTGGAACCCAATAATCTTATGGCACTCTTCAACCGCGCCTTGCTGTTGGAGCAGACGGGCAATTTGCGTGATGCCATCCGTGACTATTCGAAGGTGATTGACGAGTTCCCCAACTTCTGGTTTGGTCTGGAGCATCGTGCGTCTTGTTACCGTCGTCTGGGAAATACCCGTCAGGCAGAGCTCGACGAATTTAAGATCCTCAAAGCACAGATGGACAAACGTTACGGCAAACAACCCCGTTTGTCGAAGAAACAAATGCGCCGTCGTAGTGATACTGATCCTGATAAATACAACCAGCTCGTAGTGGCCGATGAACAAGAAGTGGAACATGAGTATAAGAGTGATTACCGCGGACGGGTTCAGAACCGCCGTGTAGAGATTGCTTATCAACCCATGTTTGCCCTGTCGTTCTACAATGTATATACTGATGTTCATTCCTATATTGCCTATGATAAGGAGGTGGAGGTGTTCAACGGACAGACCAAGTCGCATCCGCTTTTTATCGGGAGTACGATGCCCAACGTTGACGAGTCTATGATGAAGCGCCACTTTGCCTATATTGATTCCGTCAGTCGGGTTATTGCAGAATCGAAGGATGATCAGAGCGTCAAGCCCTTGTTGATGTTGAGGGCTGTGGCATATACGACCATCCAGAACTTTGACAGCGCCATTGATGATCTCTCGACATTGCTTCAGATAGATAGTACGATGACGCTGGCCTATTGGCAGCGTGCTGTTTGTCAGACGAGGATCAATGAGTTTAATGCCTCACAGGGTACCAACATTGACCTGAAGTCGGCCAATGTGCTCAGTGACTTATGTGATGCCCTCAAACTAGCCCCACAGAATCCATACCTTTATTATAACAGAGGTAATCTCTATGCTCAGCGGAAGGACTATCAGCATGCACTCGACGACTATTCTCGGGCAGAGAAACTTGATGCCAATATTCCTGAGATCTATTACAATCGGGGATTGGTCTATATCTATATGGGAAAGACTGCTGAAGGCATTGCGGATTTGAGTAAGGCTGGTGAATTAGGTCTTTACGATGCCTATAGCGTAATCAAGAAATACCGTGAGAAATGAAATATAGTATGAGACTTTTTGTGTCCTGTCTGCTGGTTTTTTTGACGATAGGATCCTATGCCGACAATAAACTGACAGGAACCGTGATCGGCACCAAAGAATGTGTGGATTACGCCAATACCTCCAAATCAACGACAACCGTCAATACCTGTGCGAATGCTTTTGACGGTAACCTGGATACATTCTTTGCTTCGTGGGAGCGCAGCTATACTTGGGCCGGATTGGATCTGGGCAGTCCTCATGTGATTACAAAGGTAGGGTGGTCGCCACGTAACGACGGTCTGGGTGAGGGTAGAGTGGTGCTGGGCGTCTTCGAGGGTGCTAACCGTGAGGACTTCATGGATGCTTTACCTTTGTATATGATTGATGAAAAGGGAACCATCGGGAAAATATCATATGGTGATGTGACCTGTTCTCGTGGATTCAGATATGTCCGTTATGTGGGTCCTTCCGATGCCCGTTGTAATATCGCAGAGTTGGAGTTCTATGGCCATCCCGGTGAAGGCGATGATACACATCTCTATCAAATCACCAATCTGCCAACCGTCAGTATCCATACACTCAACGGGGAAATTCCTTACGACAAGGTTCATCAAATCGTTTCCCAACTGACGATTATCTCCGATAACGGAACCCGTCTGCTTTCGGAGCCAGGTACAACGCGTGAGAGAGGTAATGCCTCGCGTGACTTCCCCAAAAAGCCTTATCGTATCAAGTTTGATAAGAAACAGCATGTACTTGATGCTCCTGCGAAGGCGAAGAAATGGACGTTGATCAATAACTACGGCGACAAGACGCTGATGCGTAATCTGCTGGCTTTTGAACTGAGTCGTAAGCTGGGAATGCCCTACACACCTTTTGGCGCAGCTGTCGATGTGTTGCTGAATGGTGAGTATAAGGGGTGTTATCAGCTCTGCGATCAGGTGCAGATCCATAAGGGGCGTGTGAATATTACGGAGATGACGACTTCCGACAACGATGGGGTAGCGTTGACAGGTGGCTATTTTCTGGAAATCGATGCGTATGCTAATCAAGAAAAGTCGTGGTTCCGTTCTACGAAAGGTAATCCTGTAACGATTAAGTCGCCTGAGGAAGATTCCATCACCACCCACCAGAAAAACTATATCAAGAACTATTTCAATAAGATGGAGAGCCAATGGGAGACCTATCTTGAGCGGAACACTTTTTTACGTCATTTCTTAGTCGGAGAGCTGTCGGGCAATACAGATACCTATTGGAGTGTATTTATGTATAAAGAACGTGATGACGATCAGGTGTATACAGGTCCTGTCTGGGATTTTGACCTGGCCTTTGACAACGATAAGCGTACTTATCCAGTTTGTAACAAAAAGGATTATATCTATCGCAGTGGAGGCAGCTGCACAGGAAATATGAAGACGTTCGTCGATAATATTGTGGTCAAACATGCTGCATCGAAGACACAGCTTCTGAATATCTGGGACGAAGCCCGACAGAATGGCCTGACAGAGGAGTACCTCGTGGACTTGGTTGATTCGTATGAAGCAGAATTAGACCGTTCGCAACGTCTCAACTTTATGCGTTGGCCGATATTGAATTCGTTGGTTCACCAGAACGCGAAAGTCTGGGGTAGCTATCAGGCTGAGGTGCAGAATGTCAGACGTTTCATGAAAGAACGTCTTGCCTGGATGGACAAGAAACTCCAATATACCTATGTTCCCAATGCGATTGTCGACGTCAGCGTTGACTTCGCCCAACCCTATCAGGTGTTCAGTCTCTCAGGCCAGCCTTGTGGCAATGCTCTGGAAGGCTTGCGTCCTGGTATTTATGTCGTGCGTCAGGGCAAGACAACAAAGAAAGTCGTCGTCAGATAATCAGAAATATGGGTTGAATATTTGGAGATATCGTGGAAAAAGTGTACCTTTGCACGCAAATTTGTAATATATATATTATTAATAAGGTATGATTAACATTACTTTTCCAGACGGATCTGTTCGCTCGTATGAGCAGGGCGTGACTGGATTCCAGATTGCAGAGAGCATCTCTCCGGCTCTCGCACGCAGCGTTGTGAGCTGTGGAGTAAACGGTGAGACCGTAGAGCTGAACCGTCCGATCAATGAGGACGCTACCATTGAGCTCTATAAGTTTGATGACGAGCAGGGTAAGCAT
>JAEENF010000182.1 GCA_016283605.1 Prevotella sp. | reverse complement strand
ACGACACCCGTGTTCTCGATGCCCATCTTGGCACTCTTCAGTCCAAAGCCCCACGCCATCGTCTCAGCCTCCACACGCTGGTAGGGATTGAGCCACTGCAACTGCTGCATGGGTTCAAGATCCAACCAGTAGGGTGTCTCCCGGATGGTACCGTCGGCATTATAAAAAATCTCCGCCCCGTTTACGCTGCGACGCTCATGGTGTATGAAGGTCTCCAAATGCATCAGGTCGTAGTCCTGTCCGAAGAGATACGAATGCCCCTTGAAATCGGCGATGCCGGGGTGATTGCCTCTGTCGCGCTGGGTGGGAGCCATCAGATAGTTCTGTTCCTTCCAGGGGCCCAACGGCGAATCACTCATCGCATAACCCAGACCCTCAGGACAACAGGTCGAGGCAAAGCCCATATAGTAGTGTCCGTTGCGCTTGTAGAACCACGGACCCTCCTGATAGTGCTTCACCGCCCAGGTGGCTTTCTCGCTGAACGGCACTCGGAGGTTGATCTTCGCACCCTCCTCCTTCACGGGACGCATCATACCGTCCTTGGGATTGAGCACGTAGATATCGCCCTTTGTTGAAATCATATCCTCATTCAACTTGACGCAATAGGTCTGGGGATTGCCCCAGAACATATAGGCTTGTCCGTCGTCGTCGATCCAGACGGAGGGGTCAATGTCGTCCCAGTGCTCCTGCTGCCATACCAGCGGCTTACCCAGAGGATCCTTGAAAGGTCCGTAGGGCGAGTCTGCCACCAACACTCCGATGCCATGTCCGTGCAACGGGGCATAGAGGTAGAACTTGCCGTTGCGCTCTATCGTCTGGATGGCCCAGGCACCGTTCTCACGACTGCGCCAGGAAAACTCCTTCAAGGAGGCCACAGCGCCGTGCTCCGTCCAGTTCACCATATCGGTGGTGCTCCACAACAGCCAGTCGTACATAAAGAAACCAGCTGAATTCTTCTCGTTCTCATCGGGGATGTCCTCCGGCGAGGCATCGTGCGAGGTATAGAGGAACAGGGTGTCGCCCACTACCAACGGTGAGGGGTCGGCGGTATATTTCGTCTGGAAGAGCGGCATATTCACCTGTTCCAGTCCACGCATCTCCCACCAGTCGAAATTAAACAGTTTCGGACCCTTACGACCCTTAAACACCAGATAGAGATCTGCCGTTTCAGGCAGAGCGATGTTGGCAAGCGTACGTTTGAGCCCGTTCACGTCTGCCAGCGTAGGATAGTCCAAATCGAGGGTGATGGTCTGCCACTTCTCCCAGCCGCCGGTACCAGGCACATTCACTACACCGAGACATCTGCCGCCCACACTGTCGAGACGAATCTCAATCTGTCCGCCCCTTAAGCCAGAAGCTACACGGGCCTTGAAAACACGCGGGTATTTGTTGTCGAATGCCACATTCTGCAGTTTGATCCAGTCGCCGTTATGGATATCGGTCACATAGATCCCCACCTCGTCGTTCTGCTCTGTCTTAATACCCTTTGAAAAAGCCATCGTCTCTGCCTCCACCTTGCGGTAGGGGTCGAACTTACCCACTGGCTTCACACCCTCGTCGGTAGGCATAATCGTGGGGAAGGATCCGTCGGCATTATACTTGAACTCCTCCACAGCCACACTACGTCCGAAACCACCGCCATTGGGCAGTTTTCCCGTATGGTAGAAGAAATAGGAATGTCCCTTATAGTCTGCCACACCGCAATGGTTCGTAAACGACTTCGTGTCGCAGAGCGGCATGATTTCGCCAGCGTAGGTCCAGGGGCCTAAGGGCGACGGCGCTGTGCTATAGGAAATATGTTCAGGCACGCCACCAGCGGCATAGAGCAACTGATAGACCTTCGAGGCATCCACATTGTATTTCTTGCTGTCCACCTTCCGCAGCCAGGGTCCTTCCACATACGAGTCCTTGTATTCCTTGCCCTGCACACGCTTATCTCTCAGCGGTGAGCCGAAGCCCTCCTCCGTCATATCGAGCATACCGAGTTCACCAGAATAGGAGATCATGTCGCGGTTCAGTTTCAGGTAATACACACGGGGGTTACCCCACATCAACCATGCCTGACCATCATCATCTATCATCACCGTGGGGTCGATGTGGTCCCATGAACCATTTTCAAAAAGAGGTTTTCCTAACGCATCCTTGAAAGGACCTGTGGGTGAATCACTCACAGCCACACCGATGGCCATGCCACCTGACAGTTTAGAGTGGGCACAGATATACCAATAGAACTTTCCGTCGCGCTCGATTGTTTGTGAGGCCCATGCACGGTCGTCTGCCCAGGAAAAACTCTCCAAAGCAAGAGGTGAACCATGATCCTGCCAATTCACCATGTCCTGCGTCGAGTAGACGCGCCACTCCTGCATCCAAAAGAAGTCTGCTCCATCTTCGTCATGACCGGTATATACATACATTGTACCATCGTGCACCATCGGTGCAGGATCGCTTGTACACCATGTTTGCACAAAGGGATTTTGTGCCGAAGCCATCACGGCACCAGCAAAGAAAAGCGGTGTTATAAACAGTTTTTTCATCATTTGTACACGTTTAACGGGTGCAAAGATACAAAGTTTCCATCTATCAAACTTTTTCTCGTGTTACAAATCCTATCCAAAATGTAACACAACACAAAAAGAATGGAAACTCTGTACTATTTCTTCCAGAAACGATGCGTGATATCCTCAAACTCACCTTGGTCATTCTGACGATAGAGCCGCTGGTTGGTGGTGGGACTCTTTAAAGGACCAAGGTGACGGATAAAGGGACCTATCTTAATATAATCAAAGTCAGCTCTGTTAACAGCTGCAGAAATCACAGTCTTACCACTGTACCAAGCGACTTTAAACTGGGGGTATTCCTCATGGATATACTGTGCGAGGATATTTACGCCCTTGGGGTCACTGTCGCCACCCATGAAGGCAAGACAAGTGATATCATCACCATACTCCTCGACAAAATCATCAATAGCCTCCGTATTGAGCGGCAGGCCAACATCCTCCCAAAGATAACGACTATGACACCCGGGACAGCGACACGGGCAATTACTAATGTTAATTGCCAGTGTCACTTCGTCGGGTATCTCTTGAAACACGACATCGGAGTTTACATACTTCAGCATGTCATCCTACGGCATAGAAACGGCGTGCAGCTTCCTCCTGACGAGCCTGTGAGAAGTTCGAAACACGTTTCAGATAACCGATAATACGGGTCATATAATCAATGTTCTTCGAATGGCAGTGGGGACACTCCTTCAAATAACGCTTGTCAATATGGCCACACTCGTTACAAACCGTATTGGGAATGTTGAAAGTGAAATAATTACAGCCTTCCTTGGCAGCAACCTTCAACAGCTTGAGGTACTGATCCTTAGAGAGGTGCTCTTCCAAGTTCATGTGCAGAGCAGAACCACCTGTAAGGTGCTCGATGTAAGGTGCACCATGTAACTTGAACTTGTCAAGAATGGTCAACGAGTCATCCTCTACCACATAGAAGTAACTGTTATAACAGTCACGCGGCACGAAATAACCGTCCTCGCGATCCCACTTTGCATGCTTCACACCGACATTCTCGGCAGGAATCATCTCACAGTTGAACATCACGTCCTTTGTACGATATTGCTTATTGTACTTCTCCACAAGACCAAGGATGCCCTGTACGAAGTGCAGATAGTCATCGTTAGGAGTAATCTTCAGACCCATAAACTCAGCAGCCTCCACAAGACCATTGATACCGATGGTAAGATACTGACGTCCGATATTGATGTAACCAGCATCGAACAGTGGCAACATACCGTGCTCCTGCAATTCCTTCAGATTCTCATTGTAAGCCAGCTGCACCTTGTGGCAGAGATCTATCACCTCACCGAGATACTGCAAATAAGGCATCTTATGGTTCACGGCATACTGGATACAACGGTTTAAGTTGATCGTGAGCACACTCTTCGAACCTGTGCTGACGCCACCTGCACCAAGAGTATAGCTGAAACCATTGTCTGTAATCTCATTGCGCAGACGGCAGCAACTGGAGAGTGAATCTGCATTAGGGCTCATATAAGTAAAGAACGAATGACCCTCAGCATACATCTCTGCAGTAAACTCACCCCACTCCTTATCCTTACAGTCACCATTCTCGTCGGTGAGCAGTGCCATTGTCTCCACAGGGAAGGTCAGCAATGTCTTCGTACGCTCATTGTTAAACCACTTCATGAAGCGCTTCTGCAACCATGAGAGGCCCTCCCAGTCTGGCTTAGAACCGTCAGGGAAGTAGAAGTCGCCAAAGATTGACTCGAAGTAGTACTTGTCGTAATAGGCAATGTTCCAGAATACAGCCTGATAGTTACGTGCACCTGTAGGCTGGTTCAAGGTGTAAACGATCTGCTCGAAATAATCAGTAATCACCTTGTCGATAGTACGTTTCTTCAGTGAGAGGTCAGCCTGTTCGTCGGCACGCTTCCAATAGTCAAGACCCCACTCCTTACCGATGAAGTAGTTCATGTACATCAGGAACTCTGGTGTAGCACAGGCACCACTAAGCATCGAAGACACCATAAAGACCATATTGACGAAACCGCCGGCAAACGACTTCAAGTTTGTGGGAGCCGTAGAGTTTCCGCCGATGGCTACAGTGCCACCGATAAGCCAAGGATACATGGTGATGGAAGCGCAGTAGTTGGCCAATGAGGTTTCATCATTCTTATATATAAACTGGTGTGTAAGTTTATCGA
>JAEENF010000181.1 GCA_016283605.1 Prevotella sp. | reverse complement strand
AGTGGATTAAAGACAATGGTATTGTAGAAAACTGGAAGACCCCCGAGCATATCGAGGTGAGGCCGGTGTATACGAAAGAAGACCTCGAAGGGATGGAGCACCTCGACTTCACAGCCGGTATTCCTCCTTATCTCCGTGGTCCGTATTCAATGATGTATCCGTTCCGCCCGTGGACTATCCGTCAGTATGCCGGATTCTCAACGGCTGAGGAGTCGAATGCTTTTTATCGCCGTAACTTGGCTTCTGGTCAGAAAGGTCTTTCCGTAGCCTTCGACCTGCCGACACACCGTGGTTACGACCCCGATAATGCGCGTGTAGTGGGCGATGTGGGTAAGGCTGGTGTAAGTATCTGTAACGAGGAGAACATGAAGGTGCTCTTCTCTGGTATCCCCTTGAACAAGATGTCAGTGTCGATGACCATGAACGGTGCTGTGTTGCCGATTCTGGCCTTCTACATTGTGGCTGGTCTGGAGCAGGGCGCCCAGTTGGAGGAGATGGCCGGAACGATTCAGAATGATATCTTGAAGGAGTTTATGGTGCGTAACACCTATATCTATCCCCCTGCTTTCTCAATGAAGATCATCGCTGATATCTTCGAGTATACCTCACAGAAGATGCCGAAGTTCAATAGCATCTCTATCTCGGGTTATCACATGCAGGAGGCCGGTGCTACGGCAGACATTGAGTTGGCTTACACCCTCGCCGATGGTATGGACTATCTGCGTACAGGTGTGAATGCCGGTATCGATGTGGATGCTTTCGCTCCCCGCTTGAGCTTCTTCTGGGCTATCGGTATGAACCACTTCATGGAGATTGCCAAGATGCGTGCAGGAAGACTGTTGTGGGCAAAGATCGTGAAGAGCTTCGGTGCTAAGAACCCGAAGTCACTGGCGCTGCGTACGCACTCACAGACCTCTGGTTGGTCTTTGACCGAGCAGGATCCTTTCAACAATGTAGGACGTACCTGTATCGAGGCTATGGCTGCTGTGCTGGGTCATACCCAGTCGTTGCACACCAACGCCCTCGACGAAGCTATTGCCCTGCCTACAGACTTCTCGGCCCGTATTGCCCGTAACACCCAGATTTACATCCAGAACGAGACGAAGGTCTGCAAGCAGATCGACCCGTGGGCAGGTTCTTACTATGTGGAGACGCTGACCAACGAGCTGGTTCACAAGGCTTGGGAGCACATTCAGGAGATTGAGAAGCTCGGCGGTATGGCCAAGGCCATTGAGACCGGTCTGCCCAAGATGCGTATCGAGGAGGCTGCTGCCCGTACTCAGGCCCGTATCGACTCTGGCACCCAGACGATTGTCGGTATCAACAAGTACCGTCTGGAGCACGAGGATCCTATTGACATCCTCGAGGTCGACAACACCGCTGTGCGCAAGCAGCAAGAGGAAAGTCTGGCTCAGGTACGTGGCTCGCGCGATGAGGCCGCTTGTCAGGCCGCCCTTAAGGCTATCACCGAATGCGTGCGCGACTTCAAGGAAGGCCGCAAGAGCGAGAACAACCTGCTCGACCTGGCTGTCAAGGCCGCTCAGCTGCGTTGTACCCTTGGTGAGATTTCAGATGCCTGCGAAGAGATCGTAGGTCGTTATAAAGCAGTAATCAGAACAATTTCAGGCGTGTATAGTTCAGAATCAAAGAACGACAAAGACTTCGCGGAGGCCAAGCGCCTTACCGACGAGTTTGCTCAGAAGGAGGGTCGTCGTCCGCGTATCTTCGTTGCCAAGATGGGTCAGGACGGTCACGACCGTGGTGCAAAGGTAGTGGCAACAGGTTATGCCGACTGTGGCTTCGACGTGGATATGGGACCGTTGTTCCAAACCCCTGAAGAGGCTGCTCGTATGGCTGTCGAGAACGATGTGCATATTGTCGGTGCATCGTCGCTGGCAGCAGGTCATAAGACACTCATCCCTCAGTTAATTGAAGAGTTGAAAAAGCTTGGGCGTGAGGATATTATGGTGACGGCTGGTGGTGTTATTCCCGCGCAGGACTACGACTTCCTCTACAAGGCTGGCGTTGCCTGTATCTTCGGTCCAGGTACGCCGATTCCTTATTCAGCCATCGAGATGATGAAGATATTGTTAGACAAATAAAAGAAATCCCCTCGCAGCGCGAGGGGATTTCTTTTATTATAGCGTGTCACTTTCGTCGATCTTGTAGGCCTTGTTGTCCTCTTTCAGATAGATCTGCAAGTCGCTGAAATAGCCGGTCTCCTGAATCTTCTGGAGGCTGATCTGTGCGTCTTCCTCCTGCAGATACTCCTTGGCACTGGCCAGATGATTTGTAAACTCGAGCTTCTTCTTGTCAGTGTCCAACACTGAGATCCACTCATCTTTTAATCGGTCTCCGATAACAAATTTCTTACTCATAGCTGTTCATTTTATTTTGTTGTAGTTTGTTCGATGGTGCAAAGGTAAGCACTTTTCTGCTACGTTGTAACGTTCTGACCCGAAAAAGTCATGTAAACGTTTGAGTTAAACTTTCACAACAAACGCACTTATCTCAATCTTTTTGTGTATCTTTGCAGCAACAACAACTAAGAATACAATCATGAAGAAGAATGTTTTTACCCTCGCTGCCGTCATTGCAGCATTGTTCGTCTCGCTGAACTGCCTTGCGCAGGACGGCAAAGTCAATAACTTCCGCATCAAGCGTGGTACCAACGTCAGCCACTGGCTCTCACAGTCAGAGCAGCGTGGCGAAGCCCGCCGGTTGCATATCCAGGAGGACGACTTCGAACGCCTCCACGATCTGGGCTTCGACTTTGTGCGCATCCCCATCGACGAGGTGCAGTTCTGGGATGAAAAGGGCAACAAGCTGCCCGAGGCCTGGCAGTTGCTGAAGAACGCCCTCGACTGGTCGCGCAAGCACAACCTCCGCGCCATCGTCGATCTGCACATCATCCGTTCACACTATTTCAATGCCGTCAACGAGAACGGCTCGTCAGCCAATACGCTCTTCACTTCAGAGAAAGCCCAGCAGGACCTCATCAACCTCTGGTATCAGCTCTCCGATTTCCTGAAGGACCGCAGCTGCGACTGGGTGGCGTATGAGTTTATGAACGAGCCCGTGGCCGACGAGCATGAGCAGTGGAACCAGCTGGTGGCCAAAGTCCACAAGGCCCTCCGTAAGGTCGAGCCCCAGCGCACTCTCGTCATCGGCTCCAACCGTTGGCAGGGCCATGAGACCATGAAGTTCCTCAAGGTTCCTGAGGGTGACAAGAACATCATCCTCTCCTTCCACTACTATAATCCGATGATTCTGACTCACTACGGTGCATGGTGGACACCTTTAGGTCTGTATAAGGGTAAGGTCAGCTATCCCGGTGTGCTCGTGTCGAAGGAGGACTACGACAAGGCTCCCGAGGCCATCAAGGCTGACCTGAAACAATATACCGAGCAGGTATGGAACATCGACAAGATTCGTGAACAGTTCCGCGATGCCATCGAGGCCGCGAAGAAATACGGTCTCCAGCTCTTCTGCGGCGAATGGGGTGTCTACGAACCCGTCGACCGTGAGCTGGCCTACAACTGGACGCGCGACATGCTGACCGTCTTCGACGAGTTCAACATCGCCTGGACCACTTGGTGCTATGATGCCGACTTCGGTTTCTGGGATCAGCAGCGCCACACTTTCAAGGACCGTCCCCTCGTGGAGCTTCTGATGTCTGGCAAGAAATTGGGAGAATAACGTACAGAGAAAGAGATGACATGATGAATAAGATCGTATTGATTACAGGCGCCACGAGCGGTATCGGACTCGGTTGCGCCAGGAAATTCGCTGATAACGGCGACAAGTTGATTCTGACAGGCCGTAATGAACACCGGCTGGCAGAGATCCGTAAGGAACTGACAGAGAAAGGTGCGAAGGTCATGACGCTGGCCTTCGACGTGAGAGACCGTGAGAAAGCCAAGAAATACATCACCGGACTGCCTGAAGAGTGGCAGGCCATCGATGTGCTGGTGAACAATGCCGGTCTGGCTCTGGGACTGGAACCCGAATATGAAGGTAACCCCGAAGACTGGGACACCATGATTGACACGAACGTCAAGGGTTTGCTGACGATGACGCGCCTTATTGTGCCAGGCATGGTGGAGCGCAACCGCGGTCACATTATTAACATAGGGTCTGTTGCAGGCGATGCCGCTTATGCCGGCGGCAACGTCTATTGTGCCACGAAGGCTGCTGTGAAAGCCTTGTCCGACGGTCTGCGAATCGATATTGCCGGTACGGCCATCCGTGTGACGAACCTGAAGCCGGGACTTGTTGAGACCAACTTCAGCAACATCCGTTTCCATGGAGATACCGGCCGAGCTGCCAACGTCTATAAGGGCATCAAACCACTCACAGGCGACGACATCGCCGATGTGGCCGTCTATGCCGCCAATGCCCCCGAGCATGTGCAGATTGCCGAGGTCCTCATCCTCGCCACGCATCAGGCCAGCGGCAGCATGATAGTAAGATCATAGAAATAGATGCAGATCTAAAAAAAAACCTCCTACTAGGAAGCCCTAATAGGAGGTTTTTTCGTCAGTTCTTTTTAGTATATGTATTCCACCCGATTTGCAGTTCACGCAAACCTTTCTCAACCCATTTTCCGTCTATATATCCGGAATACTTAACGAGTTTGACGGTCTCGGTTCTTAGATTAACACTACCGTCTCGTGTATAACGCTCATTAAGTTGGGCCTCCATGACAACATCGCCACTACCAAATTCCTCATAGCTGCTAATGACGTATGTACCCGTCTCTGTGAACTTTGTGCTTGGCGTATCCCATTTACAGAAATAACTGCCGTCGGCACCGAAGCTATACTCTACATACCAGTCGTCCCTCGAATTTTCATAGGTCCATTTACCAATGAATTTCATCGAGGCCTCTACTGGAGACGGTTTGTCCTGATAAATCTGTACAGGCATGAATACCCATTCTTCCTCCGGCCTGTCCTTCTGACGGACGTAGCAGTTGATATAGCCTTCACGCTTCTTGAATTCCATATTAGGCTGCACAGTGGCTATAACCTTACCACCCGATACCTTACCGGATATCCAGTCTTTATACTCCTCTGGTATTCTGACGCCATAGTGTGTGTAGGGGACGTTGTCCCAGTCACAGTTGACGGCGATTTCTTGAGAACTCATGGCAGAGCTGAAATAGAGTTCCGTCGGGTCGACAGAGACATCATACTGTACCTCTATAGCTTTCTGCGTCACCTTGAGGGTCACGGTCTTACCGGCATCCTTTGCATCATTATAACAACGCACGATGACTGTTCCTGAACGAGGTTCAGTGCCATTGTTTGGCTTAGCCTTCACATCGAAGGACCATCCTGAGCCTAAGGCCACAGTCAGCCAGCTGACACTGGAATCATCAGGATCGGCCTCAAAGTGTTTATAGACGCCTGCGTCGATGGTGACTTTCTGCGTGCCACCCTCGGCATCGAATTCGACAGACTCTGGTGACAGCTTTATCTCTGTGCTGCCCGCAGCCTGTTTCACGACGACGACGGTCGTTGCACACAGTTCGGGATCGGCTTTGACACCCTTGTTCATGACATCATCGAGTGCCGATGCCGTCACTGCGGCGTAGAACGTGATAGAGCCTGTACGATCTTCCATCGTGTTGTTGGGTTCAACCTTCAGCGTATAGCCATCGTCGGAAGCAGTGAGCGAAGCCCAGCTATTCAGACTGCCGTCCACTTTGGCACCCAAGTAGTTGAATGAGAACGGGTGATCAAGTCTGATGAGTTGAGTACCGCCCTTTCCGTCCATTTCGATGGACGATGGATTTGCTCTAACCCAGCCTTCATCCTTCTGTTCTACATACGGTTTCTGCGTGATGCTCAGCACGGCTTTATCGAGTACCGCACCCTTCGAGTCGGTAGCCATCACCAGTACGGCACCGGTGCGCATCTCGGGCTTGCTATCCTTGTCGTTGGGATCCTTGCCTTTGTCGTTCTTCTTCAGCTTCACATACAGGAAGTTGGCGTCTCTCGCTACGGATGCTTCAATCCAGTCCTGCTCGGTCTTGCACTGGTAGTACATGTAGTTGGTCTTGATGGTGATGCGCTGGGAAACGGCATCGCCTGTGTTGTCTGTCCACGAACTGGGGTCCAGTCTGAGGAATCCGTTAGCAGGTTTCTCCTCCAGGAGTTCCTCATCATGCCTAAGGTCTGCGTCGATGATTGTTTCCTTGTCCTTATTGATGTCCACCTGCTTAGTATAACGTTCGCCTGTCTGACGGTTCACCACGGTGATGGTCTTTTTACCGCCGTCGGAGCCGGGATAGATCTGAATGTTACCGTTCTCGTCCTTGGTGAAGCCCAGCTTGATCTTGCCGGTCTCAGGATCTACCACGAAAATGCAGGTTATCTCCTTGCCGTTGATCTCTTGTACCTTTGTGATCGTTGTCAGGCCCATCTTTTTGCCGTGATCGTTGAACGCTTCCTTCAGGTTGTCGCTAAAGATCTGTTCGTTGGCAGTGAAGTCATAGGCATCCTTGAACACATTGTCTATCCACCAGTCCTTGGCTTCGTCCCAGTTGGTGAAGTATTCCTCCTGCCAGCCGGCTTCCATCTTGTCCATGAACTTCACATAGTCGCGGCCATAGTTCACGACGTTGTGTCCCCAGACCTGTGCCCAGTTTTTCAGGACATCGGTATTGACACCGTCGTATGAGAAGGTGCCATCCTCGTTTTTCTTGAACTTGAGCGAGTTGGTCATCACCTGCATCTGGGCGTCCACCGTGTTATAGAGATCAATGCCCTGGCTCAGATTGATGGGACAGGCATCGACGATAAGATTGAATCCGGCATTAGCCATTTTCTGGGTGATGATGGCCATGTTGGTGCTGGGCGTGATACCGATTTCATCACATTTCTCCCTGAATTGCTGGGTATCGGCGTCTGCGCTCAACTTATAGAGATTATTGAAGATGACATTGGAACGGTCGTCGATCTTACCGGCGCTGAAGTCCTGCCAGAAGTCGATGGCATTCGAATAGCCGCGCCGCTGGGCGGCGGGAATCTCGTTGTAAAGTTTGGTCAGCATCTTGGCATCCGTCGACCATCCGCCCAAGCGGATGATACCCATCACGGCCTGGCGACCCATGGCGGCAGATGACTTGGCGGCGACATTGAAGCCCAGGCCATCGCTTAGGATGCCACGAGTTTTACCTGTCGGTTTTGGTAATATGTCATTCCTTTCCAGATTATCAAATGCCTCCTCATACGCGTCAGCATGATTCACAAGATAGGTGAGCATCTCCAAATACTCCTCCATCAGTTTGGGCTGGTTCTTGCCAAGATTCTCCGGAGACACCGTAAAGAAATCCTCGGGCTGTTTCAAGCCGTCGGAAGCCATCATCCAGTAGTTCCAGGTCATAGCCCGGAGCACGAATGCCAGCTGGCACACTGCATCGATATCGTTCTTGAACTGTGCAGACTGACCGTACTGCGTGACCTTCACGGGATCTTTCACCACATCGGGGGTCTCTGGGATTGGCACTGGCGGTTCCTCAACTTCGTCCTTGCTCGACGAGCAGGCCATCATCGCCGTCATGACTACAAGCATGGTCAGTGCTTGTAGAAATGACAGGATATAGTTTCTAGTTTTCATATTCTTTTTAGTTTTGGGCTTAACAGTCTATTCAGCAGAATTTACTGTCTGTAGTAGCGGCGGGGCTGATTGGCATACCAGCCGTAAGCCTCGTCACCGTTGACAATAAACATGAACGTCTCCGGGAATTCTGGACCGGTTGGATACCATACGGGGGATTCCAGTGTTGCGGGGTCGATGTATCCATAGCCCCACATACCTTCATCACGGCCTATGTAGTATTCTGTCGGATGGAGATAGAGAACACCGTTCTCATAAATATAGGTACCAACCATACGTGTCGACCATGCGCCAATGATAAATTCAGCCTTGTCGCCCTTGATGATAAGCCCATTGTTAACCTCCTCCCGACTGTCTCTATGATAGCAGAACCACTTGCCGTCAAGCTTGTCCTTCGAAGTGTCGGGATTCTTGCCCTCCTTGTACCAGATCTCTGCCATCTCAATATCATCCTTGATGTCAAAGTAATCAGGAATGTACTTCATTAGCAGGACGGACTTGTCGTAGAGCAGCGAAACATTCTTACTCTCAGTATAAGCTTCTGACCATTCGGTTGCAGGGTACATGTAAGTCAGAACCCCATTCTCCAAGGTATAGGGGATAGTTAGCTCCTGACGGTCTCCATATTGAGGCTGCTCAATGATAGTTACCTTGTCTTCTGTAAATTGTAGGGCAAAGTAATCCTCGCCAGACTCCTCATGGCCTCTCACTTCCCACAGACCGATCAGATCAGCCTTCGTCACTTCAGCGGCTGACGCCTGAGCCTTGAAGAAGGAGATGTCCGTCACCTGATTGTCGAAGACGTCGTTGCCGGCAGCCTGGGCTACCCGCACTTGTTTGTCTTTGATATCGATGCTTTGAACATCCTCGGTGTTGTAGTACTTGACATCACCATTGCTCAGTGTCAACTGGGCTTGGTTCTTCTGGTTGTCCTTGGCCACAGAGTGGTCATTCTGTGCCATAACCTGACTGCTCATTCCGAAAAGGAAGAGCATTGCTGAGATAAATCCAATTTTCTTCATCGTCTGTTCCTCCTATCCGTTTATTTGATGATTACTTTCTTGCCGTCAATCACGTAGATGCCTTTCTTGAGGGCAGCGGCACTCTTACCGGCCTTGCGACCCTTTAGGTCATAGACCTGCTTGCCTTCCAGCCCCATCTTCTTCGTCATCTCGATACGCTCACCGATAGAGGTGACCTTACTGAAGTCGATGGTCACCGTCTCCATGTCGAAGGTTGCAGAAGTGCCGTCGTTGTACTTGATGGTCACATTGTCACCGTTGAAGGTGATTTGGCTTACTGTCGAGGCGTCAATCTTATTGTCACCACCTCGGGTCTTACTTTGCGCATTGACGCCGATAGCTGTCAACAGCAAAATGAAAATGAATAATGTTTTCTTCATAAGTCTATTTTATTTGATAAGTACTTTCTTCGTTTGACCGTTGCCAGTGCGCTCAATCATGATACCGCGCTGGTTGGCATTCACACGCTGACCGCTGATGGAATAACGGTCCACGATGTTCTTTTCGTCGTTTTGGATGACACCAGGAATAGACGATAACATATCCTCTATCAGGAAGAATTCACGGAACGAATCCCAGTTTTCGCTGCTCATACAAAGTATATAAGGGCTTTCACCATATCCCCAAGGGATATATAAGTTTTCTGGCGTATTCATGCTGATGGAATATTGACCGGGTTTGATGGTCTTGACACTGCTAGCCGGGAATGGCTTTGGCTCAGATCCGTTTTCTCCTTCCGACAACATCCATAGGTCCTTCTCCGGATCAGGCAATACATAATTCGTGTTGATGATAACACCTTGTTCATTCATATACTCTGTAGAGGTGAGAATAGGCAGAAGTACGATACCGTGACAATGAGAGGTGTAGAAATCAGCAAAGTTTTCATCACCATACATAACACTCACGAGTTCATAACCGACATCCTCCAATATAGGTGTATAAATATCATTGGTCTGACCTTCAATTAATGTCTGTTCACCCGTGTTGGGATTCTGACGATACCACTTATAGTGACAATTGTCAAACACTTCTGTTCGGTCAATGTCTCTGACGTTATCACCGATAATCAGACTCATGTCGATGTAATGTGCGTAAACATCATTACCAACTGCGATGAAATTGGGCTCAGAATAACCGATTCCGATATGGAATTTATCCTTAGGTTTCAATGCCTTTACAACATTCGACACATAGCCATTCATCGCACCTCCTGAAATGACCAGACGGAAATAGGCTGTTTCAGAAGCAGGGAACTTCACTGTATGAAAATAAAAGGTTGAAGCACCTGTCCATCCATCAGTGCCATTGAGGCTGTATTGTACCTCAGCTTCTCCATCTTCGATGACAGGGATTTGCAAGTCCGCTAACCAGATGCGATCCGTCTTGTCGAGATACACGCTCTTAAGCGTCAGCCCTCCGAAATGTCCAGCCTCTGCCTGAGCGATTACTGGTGGAGTGGGGAGGTTACCGTCGGAACCAGGAACGACTGTGTTAATCATACTTTGTGCAACAACAGAATTCACCGACATCATGGTCAATAATGTCAAAAACAATAGTTTTTTAATTAATTTTTTCATATCAGTTTTGTTATATGGTTAAATATTCTGCTGCAAATATAAGAAAAAATGTGATATTTGCGAGCACGAAAAATGGAAAAAAGACTGCCAAATTCTGAATTTAGCAGTCTTTTTGTAATATCCACTCTTTTGGAGTCGTGCCTGTCATGGCTTTGAAAGACCTGAAGAATGAGGATTCTCCGGAGAAACCTGACTCTGTACAGACCGTTGAAAGCTTGATGTCGGGATTCTCCCGGAGTAACGTCTTGGCATGCTCCACACGATATTGGTTGATGAATTGTGAGAACGAACAGCCTCTGCCGTTCTTGATGCTGTCGGATATATATCGGCTGTTGGTACCCAGCATGACGGCGAGGTCGCTGAGTTTCAGATCGGGTTTCAGGTAGGGACGCTCGTTTTCCATCAGTTCGGTGAGACGCTCCATGAGTGCGGAGTCGGCAGCGGAATCAGGGAGGCTGGTTGTCTGATTCCTGTCTTTGCCGGAATCAAAGACATGTCCCTCTGATTTATCGTTTGCCCGACGTAGCCACCAATACATCAGCCAGACTATCGCAATGGCCACCAGTGTCAGCAGTCCCCATGCCCAAATGCTGAAACCGCCGGCTGCGGCCTTGGGTGCCTGATCTAATCGGAGCAGGAAGGCGGATGCCGATGGGGTATAGTTGCTGCCCTCTCTCAGTCCGCCGGCAATCAGCAGATTGCCTTCAGGTGTTAGTACAGGTGAATAGTCCGGTACGATGTCCATGGGATCCGTATAATAGAGCGTCAAGGGCGTTCCTGCCTCGGAGGCCTGGGCATAGTCCAGGCAGAGTACGTAGAACCGCATATTGTCATGGTCTACGTGGAAAGTACTGCTGATACCTAACAGATAGGCTCGTCCGGCCTGTCGGTCGGCGATGATGCTTGTGCCGTATTCTATCTGCTCGTCGATGCCTGTCATCGGAATCGGTGAGACGGTCTTCAACAGACTGATGTCGGTGCCGCAGACACGGGCGATGGCCACCCGCCCCGTGTCGTCCTGTACAGGCAGAAGATAGGTGAACTCTTCGTTTCCTTCATGGCCGATGAGGCTCGACTCTCCGTGGTGATGAGTGCTGAGCAGCGGGTGCCAGGTCTCGAACAGGGGGATGTGGACGGTGTCGCCCTTCAGACGGTCGGCAAAAGATGTCATGATGGTGTCGCCTCTGGTGCTGAGGGAGCCCAGGATGAGGGCGTCATCCTTTGCGATGCGGAAAATATAGGGGTTGCTGCGTTGTGCCTCTACACCTTTTATATATATAAAGCTCTGCTTGCCGTTAAAATCGCCGTTGTGGCTGAGTCCTTCCTTGAAGAGTTCGATACCGTCGTCGTGATACCAGTTGCCGGTGATGACCACCTGTCCGCTGTCGAGCTCGAGCGCCGAGCCGTAGACGCGCTTCTGGCACATGTTGCCGAAGCCTCTGAAACCGTGTGTCTGCGGGTCGTACATCTCGGCCGTATAGGTCTGTCCGATGCCGATAGGTTGCTCGCAGCCGCCTGCCAGAAGCACCTTGCCCGACTTCAGTACTACGGAAAGGCCGAAGTCGTGGGTATAGGTCATCTGCATCACGTGCCACTCGCCGTCTTTATAGTACTCTGCCGTCGGCGTGGGTACAAATCCGTCGGTATGACCGCCGGCCACAGTCGGTTCGCCGTTCACGTAGAACACCTGATGCCCTGCGCGGGGAATGTTGAGGCTGGGCAGCTGTTCCACGTCAAGTCTGACCATGCGGCAAACCTGGTGGCTACCGTCGGATGATTCTACTCCAGCCGCCCACGGTGATAGCGGCAGGAAAGCCAACAAGAGGCCGACCGTCTGGCGTGTATATTTGGTGAAGTACTGCATAATTGCCGACAAAGGTACGAAAAAGAATCTGTCCGAGCAAACGTTTTGCCAGAAAAATGCTTATGCCATAGACAGGAACACCAATCGACTGCTAAATACCGAAAATGGCAGTTGTTTTTTTTGATAGTTGTTTCTTTTTTCATCTTTTCTTATTATATTTGCAAACGATATTACTAACATGTCAACTCATAAAACATTAAAGATATGAAACATTTAAGTCTATTACATCGGAAGTTGCACCTGTTGTGTGCCGTTATTCTGTTGACAGGTTTTACCGCCTGCAGTACTTCAGAAGACAAGGTTGAGGAACCAAAGACACCTCAGACGCCCGAACAGCCCGAAAATCCGAAACCCGATGTCCCTGTGAACAACGGTGACTGGCAGACGGTTCCCGCCACAGGCGGAACCATCCAGAAGGACGATATCTCCATCACCTTCCCCGATGGTACGTTCACCACTGATGCTCAGGTAGCCATAACTGAGGTGAAGAAGGGCGAGATCGGTGGCGAGTACGAGGCATCGCCGTTCTATCAGATTACCCTGCCTTGCAATGCCGGCAAGCCCATGACCATCAAGATTAAGAGTGAAGAGAAAAATGACGATATATCGTTTGTGGCCTATGCGAATGCCTATTGTATGTCATCTGGAAAGGAAAAGAAAGCTGAACTGAAATATGAGACGATCTATTCCAATGGCGAATACTCTGCTACGATTCCGGCTATAAATGGAGATGTGGAAGGCGAGGATGTCATTTTCACGATAGGACTGGGACACTTCAATGGTAAAAATTCTGGTGGCGCCCGGACTCGTGGATGGTTTAATCAGGTGTTACACGAAGGTAAAGTGAAAAACATAAACTATCAGCTTCGTTACCCTTGGACTTTGTTTGATCATAAAATGGATACACTCTATTTGGTAGAGTCGATAAGTAGTAGGATTAATGAATACATTAAAGAAGCACTGACAAATATTACCGACTTAGGCTTTACCGTAGATGGAGATAAAACGCTTTACGTTGATTTTGATAAAAAAGAAGAAGATTGGGGAGGACATGAGGTTTGTGGCGTCCCAGGAGGTAGCGGTTGGAGTATGTGGGTTTCATTAGGCGTAAAGAAACTCCTAGATGTGAACACCACTGAGGATCAGATAAGATGTACTATAATTCACGAAATATTCCATTGGTTTCAGGCTTACTATGATCCCCGGTCAAACTATAAAAAATCAAAGAAGCAATATGGCGGAGATGAAGTCATTATGTACGAAATGGGTGCTGTATGGATAGAACACATGATGAATGACGGACGACTCAATGCAGAATGGCTTAACACCAACATTCTTGGAGAATGTGCGAAGAATGATAGATTCGGACTTACCGATGTCCAAAGTCGAATGAAAGGGAACTATCAGAATCAAGGATATAGTATGGCTCCATTGTTATATTACCTTTGCACATCGAAAGAAATGTCGGTCTTCGGATTCGACAACTATTCGGTATTGGAACTTCACGAACAATGGAGAGATAAAATGACTATCAGGACAACGCTTGAAATCATGGAGAGTTGGGCGATGTATACTCATGATTGTGGTTTCTTCATGTCCAACGCGATAGACGATTACTACCTTAGACTCTTAACAGGATTAATCGATAAAGGCATCAATGCCAGTTTGCTATTAACCGGCGGTAAGATGTTGACAGAAAAGGATAATAAATTGCCCTTCGACGGCAATATTTACCCCTATGGTTGTGTTTTTCGAAGAGTAAATCTTATAGGACTAAAAGATGTACCTATGTCAAGTAAACAGCTCGTTGTCAAACAGGAGAAGGAGGGCGTGCAGACCTATCTTCTTGTTACAGACAAAAGCAGCTCTTTTACGAAGTATAAGGTAGTTGGCGAGATTGCAAATGTTAATGACTCAATAGTGATTGACGGTAAAACGTTAGAGTCTCTCAGACAAGATGACGGAACATTTAAAAGTTCTTTCTTCGTAGTTACTACGCGTACCGAAAACTTCTATAAAGATACTGGTACCAAACCATGGAAGGTGACTGTTGAGCTGCAGGATGTTCCTTACGAGGTCAGTATGATTTCTCTGCTGGGTCATTTTTCCGCGGTTGATCAAAACGGTAACGTAGAACTTCATGATAATCTCGGTGGTTCCGTGAAGGCTGACGAAGGCACGATCACGACGACCCTGAAAGGAAAGAACCTGCATATCGAGGGCAGTGCCGTCACCCATCCGATGTCTTATATGACATTTGATACTCATATCTCGGTGGATATTGGCGATGTGACTCTGTTGGATAAGAATAAAGCCACTATAACCAAATTGGATATGGTGACAAATACTCAATCAGATTATGGTTCAGGGGATTATTCCTCCTCGAGTACTAGCACATCAAAACTCACCGCCGCTAACGTCCCCATGACATCTGATTACGCCGGAATGAAATATTGGAAGGGTAGTGGTATAACAGGTTATTCTTGGAATAGTACCACCAATTATTCCAATAAGACAGAATACAGTAGTATGGAACTTGTGGATAATCCTGCCAACTACTTGGAGGTCTGGATCATGTTCAAGAACGGCAATAAGGCTCGGGCTGTTTTTAAAGACGATAATGTCAATACTGTTCCTCGATGAAGTATTTCTGACAGGAAGTTGTCTTAAACGGTTGATAACCAAGGTGGTTTAGAGCACGTCCCACCTCGACGTTGATGCTCTTCGTGCGGTGGAAGTTGGGGAAGGAGCGATCCAGGATGTCTACAATCTCATCGATGCTCTTCAGCATTGACTTGTCGTTGCTGTCAGCAGGGCAAAGTTTCAGGGTGATCATCTTCTCCAAGTTGCCGACCCTCTCGAAATGACGGTTCTCATTGATGATACGCTGATTCTCAGCCTCCTCAAACCAGTAGCGGTCGCCACGGGCTATCTCTGCCAGAAGCTGGGCATAGAGCTGCGGATAGTCGATGGGTGTCAGATAGTCTATCTGCTCCTTGACCACGATACAGATGAACCGTCGTGAGCCGGACTTGTCATCGGGCAGTGGACGGAGGTTGTTCGTCGTAGCGATGAATGAGGCATAGCGTCGGCGCATTTCGTAGGCCTTGCCGTAGGGCGGACGCATCTTCACGTCAGACTTCGAGATGAGGTGCTTCAGGAGCGGCTGCTGACTCTTCGAGAGCATATCGAACTCATCGATGTTGATCAGCGCGAACGAGGTCAGACCGAGGTTGATGGCGGTCTCGTTCTTGAAGTCGATCTTGTCGATATAGTAGTCACGCAACGCCTCGGGCAGGAGCATACGGATCACCTGCATACCTACGTGGAATCAGTTATACTAAAATCATGATATTTCCGTTTTAACAGGAAACGCGATATCACAATGAATCCACAATACGAAACACTTGCCAAATGCTTGTTGCCTGAACACATGCTG
>JAEENF010000180.1 GCA_016283605.1 Prevotella sp. | reverse complement strand
TGCACTAGTCAAGCAAAAGTAGACACTCAAACAAGAAAATATACACCTAAACTTTTTGGTAGAGCATTCGATATTGTTTTGGAGTCAGATAATTCAATGCGTACGCAGGACGTTCTTCGTTGTAGAACCTGATGTACTCATCAACTTCGTGTTCCACATTGTCTCCGGTAAGATGGAAATCAAGCCTCATTTCTTCCTTAATCCAACCGTTAATCGATTCCATAGCTGCATTGTCTGTCGGTGTTCCTGCTCTGGACATTGAACGTGTGATGTTGAATAACGGAAGCACCTCGTTGAACTCTTTGGAAGCATAGACAGAGCCCTGATCCGTGTGCAAGACCATCTCTATATCAGGATTCATCTTCTTGAGTTCTATAAGGCTGTTTAAGCCCTTGATATAGGTCATCCTGTCGCCTTTCTTGGCTGACAAGGCATAGGTCAATATCTCGTTATTCCAAAGATCCATATAGAGCGTGAGCTCATGGTATACGTTGTTTAGCCTGAATGCTGTCATGTCACTTACAACACACTGCAGAGGACCGTCTACGTTCACACCAGCGAGCATAAGGTTCGGAAAGACTCTGCTGGGTGTACCAGACTTTCTATACCTGTAGTGCTTCGTCTTGCTTTGTATGCCGGCAAACTTACAGCACCTGTGAGCACGTTGATCTGACATAACCAGACCTTCATCCAAGCGGATCTTGGCGTTAAGCCAGCGGTATCCGTGAGACGGGAAACGCTCATGGTATTCCTTGAATATCTGAACATCCTGGATAAAGGATTTCATTTTAGCCGAAGGCTTTTCCAAGCGATTCTTCCACTTATAGAACCCGCTTCTATTGACGCCTAAAACATCACAGAGTTTCTTAACCGGAAAATCCCCGGAAAGTTCAAATACTATTTCGAATTCTCTTCGTCTGATGTAATGAATTCCTTGTTTGCACCAACTCCTCTCACTTCGTAGCCTTTTTTTGCCCTCAATTCATTGGCCTTAGACAAGATAAGAGCATCGATGAGTTCTTCTCTGGACATGTTCTCATAAGCAGCTCTTTCGTTGCTGAGGACTCTGTTCGGGTTTTTCTTGAGAGGCTTCTTTTCACCGATTGTTTCTTTATATTGAGCTACCCATCCGCGAATAGTTCTCTCAGGAATATCGTATTCTTTTGAAGCCTCGTGACTTGTTAACTCTCCATCGTGAACACGTTTACCTATGGCTAATCTTTCTTCTTTTGTGGCGTGCATATTAACACCTCTGTTTACTTGATACTTAATTATGTAACTTAAACTGATGCAGGTGTATATGTTTTTGGCAAAGGTGTCTACTTTTACGTTACCACTTCAAATCTCCCCCAAAACAGACACGATTTCAGCATTATTCAAAAAAGTGCTCGAAAAAGTGTGCAAATCTCCCCCAAAACAGACACTTTTTCAGCACCGGCATCCCGAAAAAACTGAAATTTCCAGCGCGTTTTCGAGCGTTTATTACAGAAGACACGGGGCCCCGGGGCAGCCCGTTCCGCCCCCCACAAAAAAAGGGAGCCGCCCCCCTCAGGGACAGCTCCTTGCTAAAAATTTTCGGGATGTTTCCTTAGATCAGATCTCTTCGACGCGGACGTTGGTGAGATGGATCGTGGCGGTGTCGCCGTGCTTGCCCATGTTGAACTCGAGGCGGCCGTTGTTGTCGTCCTTCTCCTTCATCTCGAACTCGAAGACGAAGGTCTGCCACTCGGTGGTCAGGTCGATCGAGGTGTCAGGGAAGTAGCGGATCCAGCCGGCGTTCGGGGCAGAGATGCAGACGATGCACTTGCGGGCCTCGTCGGCTCGGATGTCAAAGGTGATGCGGTACTTGTGGCCCTTGTACATCGCGATGTCCGGATGGACGAGCTGGACGGAGTATTCCTCGGTGCCGCAGTTGGAAGATGTGATGATCATCTCGCCGTCCTTGATCTCGGCTTGCCCTACGCCCTCATAGAAAAGGAGGAACTTCCAGTCGATGTCGTCGGTGAGGTCTTCTGCGACGGAGAAGTCTCCGTTGCGGATGTAGTTGCCGTCAGCGAGCGGGTCGCGGAAGGTCATCGGGGGCTTGGTTACGTTGGTGTCGTAAGCGTCCTTCTGGTAAACGCGGACGTAGTCGATCAGGAACTCTGCGTTGTCGAAGTTGGTGGTCTCGTCAGGATTTCCGGGCCAGTTGCCGCCGACTGCGAGGTTCATCTGTACGAAGAAGGGCTGGTCGAAAGGTGCCGGATAGGGCTTGTCGTCTTCGCCTTCGACTGCCGTGAACCAGTCGTTGCATGTGAGGACGAGCTCGCCGTCTGTGTAGAAGCGCATTTCGCCGGGTTCCCATTCTACGGAATACTCGTGGAACTTGGCAGAGAAGCTCTCATCGCCTTCCTTGGTGATGGTGCCCTGCTGCTCGCCGTGAGGTTCGCCGTAGTGAATTGTCGAATAAGAAACTGTTGTGTCGTGGCCTAAAGACTCCATGATGTCGATCTCGCCGCACTTGGGCCACTGGCCGTAGTAGGACTCGTCCTTGGGCATCATCCAGATGGCGGGCCAGAGACCCTGTCCTTCAGGTACTTTTGCGGAGACGACAACCTTGCCGTACTTGAAGTCGGTTTTATTCTGGCCCGTGACCTTTCCGGATGTGTAATGGGTTATGCCGTCCTTCTCGGTCTTGAGGGCCTTGAGTACGAGATTGCCGTCACGCAGGAAAACGTTATCGGTAGAAGTCGTGTACTCCTGAAGCTCGTTGTTGGTCCAGCCGGGTTCGTGGGGTTCATAGTTCCACTTTGTCAGATCCATCTCGCCGCTGCCGTCGAACTCGTCGCTCCAAAGAAGGTTGTAGCCTTCGATCGCGGGAGTCTCAGTACCGGCTGCTTGAGTCTCTTCTGCCTTCTTGCCGCAGGATGCGAGCGGTACGAGCATCGAGAGAGCCAGGATGGAACTGATGATCTTCGTGTTCTTCATAATTACCTCCTCAATAGTTATCTGATGAACAACCTTGATGCCCTCAAAATAACAAATTCACCTCGTGGCATTATTGCTTTTTGTTATCTTATTTTTACGTTTTCGTGCTATAATAATGCCCGAAAGCCTTGTAACTCACGGATTTTTGATTTTCTGGGAGGAAGCTCTCGAAAACCTCATCCGCGCCATCTTATCGGAGGTCACAATGCCGGCACCGCGCAAAAAGATATCCTACCAGGAGTTCCTGCACAGGGAATATGAGTTCTTCAGAGCTCCTCTGGCGCCCGAGATGGACTTCTATGAGACGATCCGCTCCGGGAATCTCCGCAAGGTCAGGTCGCTCTTAAATGAGCCTTTCCACGAGAAAAAGGGCCTCGGAGTCTTATCCGGCGAGCCGCTCCAAAACCTCAAATATCACCTGACGATCACGATCGCGATGGTCGCGAGGTTCTGCATCTCAGGCGGCCTTTCCACCTCTGAATCTTATAACCTGAGTGACTACTATATCCGCCTGGCCGATGAGGCGCAGACGCCCGAAGAGATCTCCGATATCCACAACGAGATGTGCATTCATTACACCAAGCAGATGCTGGCTCTGCAGCGCAGCACGATCACGTCAAAGGCCGTAAGTACCTGTATCGACTACATTTACGAGCATCTGCACACGCGCATCACTTTGGCGACGCTGGCTTCGGTCACGAACCTGTCAGCGCCTTACCTTTCGCGTTTATTCAAGAAAGAGACGGGGTACTCGGTCAGCGAATACATCCTCAACAAGAAGCTCGAGACCGCCAAGTCGATGCTCTCGTCGTCAGACTATTCCATCGCGGAGATATCGGCATCGCTTGCTTTCCCCAGCCAGAGTTATTTTACGAACGTGCTGAAAAAAGACTGCGGCCTGACGCCGAAGCAGTTCAGAAGCCGCAATTCAAGATCGATAATAAGGCCGTAAGCTTATCAGATATACATCTCAAGCTCGGTGCAGTGCCACTCCCCAAAAGGCGTGCTGCAGACGTGGCCGTCTGAGCCGTATTCCGTAAAACCTACGGATTCATAGCACTTTCTGGCCTTAGGGTTGTTGTCGAAGACACCGAGATCTATCCTCGTGGCCGTCAGGTTGTTCTTAACGTATTCTTTTGCGAGGAGCAGGAGCTCTCTGCCGTAGCCTTTGCCGCGGATATCGGGATCGACAATGACAAAGCCGAATCTTACCGAGGAATCGTCATTCTCTTTGGGGTATCTGATGATGAGGTGGCCTACGGGCTTACCGTCTTCGTCGACGCCGGTCAGCGGAATAAAGCGGCCTGTCTTTAACTGCGGGACGTAGTTGTCATCGATGGAGTAGGGCAGGAGCGGGAATAAGCCGAACCTGTCGGCAGACCATCTGTAGAGCTCTTCCTCTGTTCTTACCCAGCCGGCTATGATAGGTGAATCTTCTCTTTTATATGCGCGTAAGATCATTTAATCCTCCTTCTTAGAACAACTGCAGGAGCATGCACTGGCACTGGCGCAGCAAGACGTAGAACCGTCTTTGTTCAGTACCATGGCCTCAGTAGAAGACGTGAAGCCGAGCTTCTCATAAAGCGGGCGCCCCATAGTGGTCGCATCGAGGCTGATCTCCGTTGCGCCTTTTGCCCAGGCATCCTCGATAAGCATGTTTACCATCGTGCGCGCGATGCCCTGGCCTCTGTAAGACGGATCGGTGTAGACGTTCATGAGGTGTGAGCGCTTGCCGGTCGCGTGAGAAAATGTCGGCATTACCGTGATGTAGCTGATCGATGCGCAGCCTGCTACCTTACCATCGTCCAGAGCGAGGACGGTCGTCTGGTCGCCGTTCAGGAAATACTCCCTGCTGCAGTTTTTCAGCTCCTCGGAATACTCATAATCGGGTGCCAGGTGGTTGACCTCGCGGAGCATCACGAGGCGGCTCTCCATGAGAAGGTCAATATCTTCAGGTGTGGTGATTCTATATTCGATCATGTCAAAAACTCCTTGATTAACAGTGTTACGTTCGCTCAACGGCGGGATGTATGCCTGTTGGGCGGTTTGCGCGTGCCGGCGCTCGCAAAGTCCGGTTAAGACACTTATGAAGCCCTTTTCGGGCCCTCAAAAACCCTCTTACAGGCTCTTAATGAACTTATCCGCCAGATCGGGCCAGACGCAGATCTCAGGTCGTGCTTCGGGCTTGGGAGCGTCCTGATTGTCTTTGCTGAAGTCGAGGCTGTCAGCGACTTCCTGCGGCACATCTATCTTGCCTGACTTGATAGCGTTCACGAGCGCGAAGGTCTGCTCGAGAGTGTATGGCTCGCCGAATCTTCCGCCTGCCCAGTCGTCGTTAGGGATCGAGAGGCCGTGTGGGCCTTCGGGGAAGGTCACGTGCTCATATGGCACGCCCTTTTCCTTGAGAGCCTCAGCGTAAAGATAGCTGTTCTGCACGGGCACTAAGTCGTCAGTCTCTGTCTGCCAGATGAAGCAGGGAGGGTTGGTCTCTTTGACGTTCTTCTCGAGAGAATAGCGGTTAAGCAAAGCCTTGGCTTCGTCGTCAGTCCTGTCGTATATGTCAGCGCCCAGGAGGAAGCGGAATGAATCCTTGTGGGCAAATTCGCCTGAAGTGATGACGGGGTAGGAGAGGACTGCTGCGTCCGGACGGC
>JAEENF010000016.1 GCA_016283605.1 Prevotella sp. | reverse complement strand
CGAAATTCCGTCAGCAGAGGAGATCTGTAAGAAACAACTCTATAAGGTGATGGACCAGATTGTGAAGACCGACGTCGACGACGAGGAGATCGCTCCCTTCATGCAGGACATCAGCCGTTACTTCGAGTATATCGACAAGGATGAACTCATCAAGAAGATTGTCTCGTTGGAGTTCGGAAAGTTCCTCGCCTACTATGCCGATGCGCCGGAGATTGAGGCGGTCGTTCCTGACAAAAAGGAGAAGAAGCCCCAGAGCGACAAGCAGAAGTTGCAGAACAAGGCACAGAAGGGTTACCGCCGATTGTTCATCAATCTGGGCAAGCGCGACGGTTTCTATCCTGGCGAACTCATGCAGACGCTGAACCGCTTCGTGGGTGGTCGTCAGGAAGTGGGACACATCGACCTACTCGACACCATCTCCTATTTCGAGGTTCCTGAGAAGGATGCTAAGAAAGTGATGATCCAACTGACGGGCATCCGCTACAAGGGCCGCACCATCCGCTGCAACGATTCAGAAGATGGCGCACCTACCGCAAAATCTAAGCCAAATAGCGGGACTTCGAGAAAAAACAGTTCATCAAAATTCACCAAAGACTCGCCAAAGACCAAGAAAAGCCGCGGTTTCATCGGTGAAAAAGAGGATTGGCGCAACCTGATGAAAAAAGTACCTCGTGACCTTCGTGGTCCTGAGCCCGATTTCAGCGAAGAAGGCTGGGCAATGCGCAAGCCCCGCAAGAAGAAGAAATGAAAATGCCTCGCGATGGCGAGGCATTTCTCATTATATGTTCTCCACCGACGCCTGATAGGCTTTCATCTCCTGCTCCATCTGGCGTGCGAAGTCCTTGTCGATACTGTTGTCGATGCTCTTGCAGACATTCGCCGAGAACCGCTGGGCACAGGCGATGACCTCATCCCACAGTGCCTCGTCGAAGCCCGAAGCAACCATCTCGCGTGTCACACCGTATTTAATCAGTCCATAGACGAACCCTGCATTGAAGTTATCGCCGGCGCCGATGGTACTCACCGTCTCCATCTGTTCCACAGCATACTGTTTCTTCAGACCGCCCTCCGCACGCATCTCTATAGGCCGACTACCCTGCGTCATGATGAAGTTCTTCGTGTAGAAAGCGATCTGCGAACGGTAGATCACCTCGGCGTCCGTCTTCTTGAACATCACCTCGAAGTCCTCCGTCGAACCGCGTACAATGTCGGCATATTCCAGGTTTTCCAGGATATTCGGCGTCAGCTTCATCACCTCATGACGATGCGAAGCGCGGAAGTTCACATCATAATAGATGATGGCGCCTTTGTTCTTGGCATAGTCGAGGAAGGCTGTCACCTGCGGACGAATCACGGGGTTCACGGCGTAATACGAGCCGAACATCACGATGTCATCGGGCTGGATATCGGGATAGACAAACTCCAACTGGTCATGCGGATGATCTTTATAGAAGATGTATTCCGCATCGTTATTCTCATTGAGGAACGCCAGTGAGATGGGCGACTTCGACTCCGGATATACACAGATATTATCGGCATTCACGCTGTTATCCTTCAGGAACTGACAGATTTGCTGTCCCACACGGTCGTTACCTGTCTCGCTGATAAACGATGCCGGCACACCAGCACGTCCCAGTGAGATAATACCATTGAATACAGACCCACCAGGTACAGCTCCGATAGGCTGGTTGTTCTTAAAGATAATGTCGAGAACTGTCTCGCCGATTCCTATTACTTTTCGCATAGTTCTATTCTGTTTACGGATGCAAAGATACTAATAATTCATAATTTATAATGCATAATGCATTATTTTTTTGTACCTTTGCACGCAAAATGACGAAATACAATACATACACCCTTGAAAACGGGCTTCGGATCATCCATCTGCCTTCAACCTCACAAGTCGTTTATTGCGGCTATCAGATAGCTGCCGGAACCCGCAGTGAAGCACCGGGTGAAGAGGGTATGGCACATTTCTGCGAACACATGACCTTCAAGGGCACGGCAAAGCGCAATGCCCTGCAGATTATCAATGCCCTGGAGGGTGTGGGTGGCGAACTCAATGCCTTTACCAACAAGGAAGACACCACCTTCTATGCCGCCATCTCCAAAGAACATCTCTCACGGGCGGTAGAGCTGCTCACCGACATCGTGTTCCACAGCCAGTATCCGCAGCATGAGATCGACAAGGAGGTCGAGGTGATCTGCGA
>JAEENF010000015.1 GCA_016283605.1 Prevotella sp. | reverse complement strand
GCTGAAGGCTTCATCGAGGCCGGTGCCAAGGTTGGTGACGTCGTGACCGTCGTAGGTAAGCGCGGCGCATACAAAGAGACCCCACAGATGGTCAGCGGCACCTTCGAGAGCCTCGACCACGTTGTCACACCAGTCACCATCGCCGAGTTCCTCACGAAAGCCGACGATAAGAATGTCTACTACATGGTCACTGGTACCCTCGACGAGATTGCCAACGACACTTACGGCAACGTCTACCTGAAGGATGGTGACGACCGTCTGTATGTCTACGGCTGCTATCCTGGCTGGGGCGCCACAGGCGATGCCCGTAAGGGTCTCATCGGCACACTGGGTCTGAAGGTTGGTGACAAACTCACCGTCATCGGTGTGAAGTCTACATACAACGGCACGCCACAGGTATCCAACGGTATCTATTTCTCTCACGTGAGTGCAAATTGATCCTATCATCCATTCATAACGAGGGGCGCGCATCAGCGGTTGATGCGCGCCCCTTTGCATTTATTATATAATTGTTGTTAAGGGGTGTCACCGTGTCTGAATAATCGCTAAATAGTCTGAAAACATTTGGTTGGATGAAGGCTATTGCATAATTTTGCAGCGATGAAGAAAATGCAATTCATTCTGTTGCTGCTCCTTGCAGGCACGATACAGTCTCTCGCCCAACAGTCCGAGGGACCCACCAACCGTCGTCGCCTCGTCGTGGTCGACGTAGAGACGCTCATCCCCGTCGCAGGGGCTAATGTTGTCAGCAAGGAAAGCACACAAACCACTGATTCCGCAGGATTCGTCAGCGTGTCCGACAATTGCCGGACGCTCTCCTTCTCGCACGTCAACTACGAGAGCCGCCTCATCAATCTGAACGAAGTGCGCGATACCGTCTTCCTCATCTCCAAACTCCTGAACCTGAAAGAGGTCATCGTCTTCGGTAAGGGGAAGAAACGCGACTACAGCGAACTGCAGAGGCGCCTGGGTCTTGATAAGGTCGAGGCGCAGCTGATTTCCGGAGGCAAGCGCGGCATGGACCTCATCGAAGTCTTCAACTACCTTTTCGTTCCCAAGAAATGGCGCAAGAGCTACCGCCGGAAGCAACGCATGAAACGCCTCAAAGAGACACTTGACAGCTATTGACTACCGTCTTACTACGACAGCGTTTTTTCAAGAAATAAAATCAGGATTGTCTTGCATACGCTACTCATCGGGCAGGAAGAGCGGATCTTCGGGCGAAAGCATCGTGGGCTTCGTGTCGAAGGCCTTCAGCAGACGCTCGGAGACGTACTTCTTGTTGACCACCAGACGGAACATGTACTCGCGGAACCATTCGGCGGTCATGATGAGACAGCCCTGCTGGCCATTGGAGGCACCCCACGAGTTCTCTACCTTCCACTTCAGGGGCTTGCCCTCGGCGTCGAGGTCGACGGCCGTCAGCGTCATCGCGTGGGTAGAACCGCTGTCGAAGGTGGAGATACGCTGCGCCTTATCCATCGGGAACGTGGTGCCGAAGACAGCGCCGTAGTCGAAGTTGTCGAGCGACGCATAGCCGCGCTGACGGTCGAGGAGCTTGCCGACGTCGTAGCTGCTGTACATCTTACGGCCGTCCTTCAGCGAAGCGATAGCCAGCTGCTCGATTTCATCCATCGGCAGATTCAGGTACTTCCAGTTGGTACCGTCGTAGGTGTGACGGTCGTACTCCACCTCGTAGGTCTTGTAATACTCGTGACGCGGGTCGTTCATCACCATGATGAAGGTGCCGTTGAGCGGACCGCCCACCACCTCCTGATAGAACGTTAGCGGAGTGTATTCCTTCGCAGCACCCAGCGCACGGCCGTTCTTGTCCTTGAAAGCGTAAGTGAAGGTCTGCGTAGGCACACCCAGCGTCAGCTCGAGGAAATGGTAGATCTGGCCGAGCATCGAGGTCTTGGCCTTCGCGATGTCGGCGGCCTTCTGCTTCTTCGCCACCATCTCGCGCAGCTGCAGACCGAACTCACGGAGCTTCGAGGCGATGAGACTACGGGCTTTGGAGGTATTCTCGCTGGTGTAGGTCTCGGGCTGCACATCGGAGGGCACGAGGCCGTACTTCGGCGCGAGGTCGGCCACACCGCAGAACGTGCCGCCATCATTGATGGGATAATGGAAGAAGAACTGCACACGCGGGTCGTCGATGGGTTTCGCTGCCGTCTCGATGACGCCCTGCAACATCAGATTGGCCTTCTCCAGCTGGTCCCAGAAGAAGAGGTAAGCCTGCGAGAACTCGATGGCGACGGAATCGTGCTTCAACGTGTAGTTGGAACGCAGCACATTCAGTCCGCTGAACATCCAGCAACGGCCAGAGGACTTCTGGTCGGTGATGCTCTGCTTGGGCGTCTCGATGCTGAAATGCGTGTCGAGGGGAAGGGCGGCGCCCTGATAGTTCTTCGCCAGCGCGTCGATGCTCATGCCAGAGATGGCGTTGGCGATGACACGTTCCTTGCCACAGTGCTTCTGCGACGACTGGAACTCCTGGAGCATCTCCTTGGTGATGCCGCCGCTCTTGGTCTGTGCCGAAGCCGACAACAGCCCGACGGCCAGACTGAGGGTCAGAAATAGTCGCTGTCTCATTACTTCTTCTTCGTTGTAGTGGTTTTCTTCGTCGTAGTCTTCTTCGTGGTCGTCGCCTTCTTGGCTGTCGTAGTCGTCGTGGTCTTCGGTGGCGTGTAGTACTTCAGCGCCTCGGGCATCCAACCCTGGATGTTCTTGATACGGGTGGCATCAGAGGGGTGGTCGCTCAGGAACTCAGCCGTCTGACTGCTAGACTGTGAGGCCATACGCTGCCAGAAACTCGTGGCCACTTGAGGATCGTATCCCGCCATAGCAGCGAAGATCAGACCCATGTGGTCGGCCTCGTTCTCATGGTCGCGGGAGTACTTCAGGTTCTTGAAGTTGAAACCCTGGGCGACAATGGCCTGTACGATGGACTGCGTGTTGGCACCCATTCCCAGCGCGCCGGCAACGGCAGAGCCGATCTGGATACCGTATTGCTGCTTCATCTGTGTGCTCATCTGCTCGGCAGAGTGCTTGGCCACAGCATGCGCAATCTCATGGCCGAGGACGATAGCCAGCGAGGCCTCGTCCTGCGTAACGGGCAACAGGCCCTCATAGACGCAGATTAGACCGCCAGGCATACACCAGGCATTCACTTCATTGTTCTGGACGAGGTTGAAGGTCCACTTGTAATTAGACACTTCCGAAGCCAGACCGTTGGCGTTGAGATAGCTCACCACCGCGTTGGCCAGGTTCTGCCCTACCCGCTTCACCATCGCCGTATTCGTGGCGTTGGTCGACAGCTTCGCCGTCTGCATAAACTCCTGATACTGTTGGGTGGAGAGGCTCAGCACCTCACCGTCGCTGACCATCAAGGTCTGCTTGCGCCCAGTAATGGGCACCGTGCTGGTGGTACCGCAACTGACGAGGACAGCTGCCACCAGAGACATGAGAAAATACTTCATTTTCATAAACGTAAAATTTTAAAGGATTCGTTTCTGTCTGCAAAATAAGCAAAAAAAAACGAAACCTGCAAATTTTCTGGCACAAAAAAGGGCATTCCTTGCGGAATGCCCCCAAAACTACTGACTAATAACTACTAAAACTTACTTGTTCAATCCACGATTGTTGAGCGTAGCGTTGAGCAGCATGAGATACTTGTGCATCTGCTTCTCATTGAGGACGTAACGCATCCACTTGATGTCCTTCGTGACAGCCTCGTTGACACGAGCGTCGCGCTCATCCTTGTTGTACTGGGCAGCGAACAGCATCTCGGCTGCGAAGGTGTGGTGAATCTCTTTAACAGCCTCTACCTGGTCGGCGTTCAGAGCCAAGGCCTCGGAGAGTTTCACAATATTTACGCTCATGTCGTAAGCCTCGACATTGTTTACGCTTGCTGCGTTCTCGTTCTCAGCAAATGCCATTGTCATACTCAGCATTGCTACCATTGTCAAAATCATCTTTTTCATCTTTTTACCCTTTCTTTTCTTTACTCGGGGCTTTCTGTCAATTTGTGTTATCCTGTGCCCCTACTTTAAACTTAATTTTGTTATCTTAAATGTCTTTTGACGGTGCAAAGGTACGGCGATTTTTTGGTTTACGCAAGCGTTTACGTGAAATTGTGTGCGCAAACAGTCGTATTTTTGATGCAAATCAATGATATCTCGATTTTTATTTGTACCTTTGCACCCGAAAGCATATATATATATAAATAAGGTATGGAAAAAGCACCAAACAAGTTTATGTCGGTCGTCTATCAGCTCTATACGATAGCCGACGGCAAGGAGACGCTGGAGGAGCAGACCGGTGAGGAACGCCCCTTCGAGTTTATATCTGGATTCAGTCTCGCTCTCGACGGTTTCGAGCAGCAGGTGACGGCCCTGGAGAAGGGTTCGGCCTTCGACTTCGTCCTCGAGCCGGCACAGGCCTTCGGCGAATACGTGCCAGAGGGCGTGCACAAGCTGGAACGCGAGGTTTTCACGATCAACGGTCATTTCGACCACGATAACATCCACGAAGGCGCCATCATCACCCTGAACGACACCGAAGGCCACAACTTCCACGCCAAGGTGACGAAGGTGGAGGAAGACGGTGTGACGGTTGACACCAACCACCCTCTGGCCGGTAAGACACTGAGATTCACAGGTGAGATCCGTGAGAATCGCGACGCCACAAAGGAGGAGATTGACCATCTCATCAAGATCCTCACGGGCGGTTGTAGCGGTGGTTGCGGACACCATCATCACGGTGAGGACTGTAACTGCGAAGACTGCGGACACGAGCATCATCACGAGGATGGCTGCGGCTGCGGACATTGCCACTAAAAGAGTTGCCCAAATTGTCTAAGTTGTCGTTTAATTATGAATACGTTTGGACACATATTCAGGCTGACGACGTTCGGCGAGAGTCACGGGGAGGCCATCGGAGGCGTCATCGACGGCATGCCGCCAGGCATTGACATCGATATGGCGTTCATACAGAGAGAACTAAACCGCAGACGGCCGGGACAGAGTAAAATCACCACCTCGAGGCAGGAGCCAGATCAGGTGGAACTGCTCAGCGGCGTGTTTGAGGGCAAGTCGACGGGCTGTCCTATCGGCTTCATCGTTCGTAACCAGAACCAGCATTCACAGGATTACGAGAACATGCGCAACGTGTTCCGTCCCTCACATGCCGACTTCACCTATCAGCAGAAATACGGTATCCGCGACCATCGCGGCGGCGGACGTTCGTCGGCACGTATCACCATCAGCCGATGCGTCGGCGGAGCACTGGCCAAACTCGCCCTCAAACAGAAGGGCATCAGCATTCAGGCCTATACCTCGCAGGTGGGTGATATCGCGCTGGAACGCGACTATCACCGTTACGACCTCGCGCTGACGGAAACAAACGCCGTGCGCTGTCCAGATCTGGAGAAAGCCGCACAGATGGAGGAACTCATCACACGGGTGAAGGCCGAGGGCGATACCATCGGAGGCGTCATCACCTGTGTCATCAAAGGATGTCCTGCGGGCCTGGGAGAGCCGGAATTCGACAAGCTGCACGTCACGCTGGGGGCCGCAATGCTGAGTATCAACGCCGTCAAGGGCTTTGAGTACGGTGAGGGCTTCGCAGGCGTCACCGCCAGAGGCTCGGAACAGAACGATGTGTTTCTGCCTCCTTACGATACGGCAACGAACCACAGCGGAGGGATCCAAGGGGGTATCTCCAACGGACAGGACATCTACTTCCGCGTGGCCTTCAAACCTGTCGCCACGCTTTTGAAGGAACAGAAAACGGTGGATCTGGAGGGAAATCCTACGACGCTGACGGCGAAAGGACGTCATGATCCGTGTGTGCTGCCCAGGGCCGTTCCTATCGTCGAAGCAATGGCGGCAATGACCATTTTAGACCATTTTTTGCTGTCAAAAGTACAAAAATGGTAAAAAAAGAAGTGAAATTGCAAAAAAAACACCGAAATTGTTTGGAGATTCAGATTAATTTCGTATATTTGCAGTGCATCTGAGGGTTTGAGAAAATCTGAAATGCTTTTAGTTAAGTCTAGTTTAGTTTTTGTGTTGGTTGAGGGCTGGCGATTGCCAGCCCTCAGATTTTATACTAAACCACACCTATAATCTCATCGATGGAATGACAACCATGGGCATCGAGCCAGGCATTGATGCCATCACGCACCTTGATAGATATCGTAGGATCGAGGAAGTTCGCGGTGCCGATCTCTATCGCTGTGGCGCCAGCCATCAGGAACTCTATCGCATCCTCGGCAGACGAAATGCCTCCGAGACCGATGACAGGAATCTTCACCGACTTCGCCACCTGCCACACCATACGTACGGCTACTGGTTTCACCGCAGGCCCGCTCAGACCGCCGGTATTGATGCTCAGACGCGGACGACGACGCTCGATATCGATAGACATTCCCATCAGCGTGTTGATGAGCGACACACTGTCGGCGCCCTCGGCCTCGACAGCTTTCGCAATCTCAGTGATATCCGTCACATTCGGCGAGAGTTTCACGATCAGCGTCTTGTGGTAACGCTCGCGAACGGCTCGCACCACACTCGAAGCACCCGCACTTGTAACACCGAAGGCCATTCCGCCGTCCTTCACATTCGGACAGGAGATATTCAGTTCGATGGCCGGAATCTTATCCAGCGCATCGATGCGCGCGGCACACTCGGCATAATCGGCGGGAGAGGAACCGCTGACGTTGACGATCATATTTGTATCGATGTCCTTGATCTGCGGATAGATATGCTCGCAGAAATAGTCGACACCCTTGTTCTGAAGGCCCACACAGTTGAGCATACCTGAGGCCGTCTCGGCCATACGAGGATAATCGTTGCCCTCGCGGGGTTTCAACGTCGTACCCTTCACAATGATGCCACCAATACCGTCGAGAGGCATCAGATCGGCAAACTCCAGACCGTAACCGAAGGTACCGGAAGCAGCCATCACGGGATTCTTCAGCCTTAAATCAGATATCTTTACATTTAAACTTGCCATAACAACTTCCGAATATTAAACACTGGTCCATCCTTACATACACAGAGATTGCCCTCTGTAGTCTTCTCTACGCAACAGAGGCAAGCGCCAAGGCCACAGGCCATCAGGTTCTCCAGCGACACCTCGCAATCGACATCGGCCTTCCGGGCAAAGGCGGCCACAGCCTTCATCATCGGGGTAGGACCACAGGTCGCAATGCGCGAGAACTGTTCCTTCTGCAACAGCGAGTGATTGGTGACGAAGCCTTTCTCGCCCTCAGAACCGTCCTCGGTGGTCACGTACACGCGCCCATACCGCTTAAATTCATCCAGCATCAAAAGGTCGTTAGAGGTTCGCGCACCCAGCAGGAATGTGGGTTCGAAGCCTTTCTTCGACATCTCGGAACCCATATAGAGCAAGGGAGCCACACCGACACCGCCACCTACGAGAAGAATCTTCTCAGCGCTGGAAGTCGGCATCGTGAAACCATTGCCCAGAGGCAAGAGACAATTCAGAAGGTCGCCAGGCTGTAATGTGGCTAGTTTCCTGGTGCCATCGCCAACTGTAGCTACAAGGAGCCAGAGTTCGTTAAGTTCACGGTCGACGAAATTAATAGAAATAGGACGGCGGAGGAAAGTTGACTGTGAGCCATCAACGCGAATCTCCACGAACTGTCCGGGCAACATCTCAGGAAGCGGTTTTTCATCTGTGAGCTTCATCAGCACATAACGCTGATGAAGCTGCTCTACAGATTTGATCCTGAGGTCGAGCAAACATTTCTTCATACACATATCTTTGTAAATCGGCTGCAAAGGTACAAAGAAATTAGCTAACCCAAGACAGAAAAAGAAAATTATTTTTTAGATGGTATAAATGTGTCGAAAGTCTGGTCGTCGTAAAATACCCGAATCTCCATAATCCGACGTTGAGGTTTGTCAATGAATTTTACTTCTGTTCTTTCGATTTCCGATCGTGTACTTTTTACACTATTAGGATTATGGAACTGCGAAGGTGAATTTTGTGGGGTAGGAGCAGGGGACGCCTCGAAATCGAGCATGAGATTTTGAGGAAAAAGTTGGCCACCATCACCTGGATTGTCCAAATTCGGAGGGGTAGATTCGCCACTTAGATCACCCAAATACATGTCGCCCGAGCCAAACATCAACCAGTCGGTACTGATGTTAGGAATTTTCTTTTTGATGGCCTCGACGATGTTAAGGGTAGGACGGGTACGACCGTTGAAGATACTACTGAGGGTAGCAGGTGACTGTCCGATGTAGTCGGCAAAGACCTGTTGAGTCATATGTTGAGACTCCATAATTTGACGAATTCGATCTTTCATTTTCTATCGTAAGTGTTTAAAGGGGCAGTTTTGCCCGTTTTTCTTTCTGTTTACAAAGGTAAAACAAAAAATTGAAATACACAACAAATGTAGAGAGAATTTAAGATTTTATAATTTTAGTTTGCAGTTTCGAATTTGTAAATCACAAATTTAGAATCGTGTGTATTTAGGTTTTGAATTACAAATACAAATTTACATGATTAAAGTCTTACAAAGGCTTTCTTGGAGATTTTTGAGATAAATAACTGGGTATAAATAAGGTATTTACAGAAATGTTATGAATTTGTAGCCCATATGCAGAATTGAATATGTAAAATGGTGGCAGTTATAATAGTATTTTAGACATAAAGAATATAATAATCTGATTTATAGAGCGTTATAACTTTGATACATAGAGTGAATATTTATAAATATACAAAATCGAATGTGTGAATTTATATATACATACCAAAACTTTAAAATCGTGAATACATGTTTATTTCTGTAAATTCACCTTTCTTTATTATAAAACCTCTAAATAATTGGTTTGATTTTGAAATTAAAATCAAGAAAATTAAATCATAATAAATGTGAACTATAAATTCCGGTGGCTCCAAAAATCGAAAATTCGTCATTTCTGCGATATTCTGAACCAGTGGCCGAACGGCTGAAAATACGCGAGTTTTGAGAGGGTAAAAATTGCCCATACCACTAGATTTTATCGGCATTTGAGCCTAAAAAAAGCGTCTCAAAAAGACGCTAATTGGGTAAATTCTAGAATAAGAAAAGCCAGAAATTAGTGCAAAATGTAAAAAATCAATTCTTTCATCAGCTCTCCTGGAGGGGTATTTGGATTGTCTAATCCCTTACTTTTCGCATCAATTTCACGTATCTTACTCAGAATCTCCATCACTTTCACTCCAGTGTAGTTTCTCATGCCTGTCATGTAATCCTTCGCAGCCCAAGGTGAACGCAATTCCAACCACTCTGCAACGCCCTCCTGACTCTTACGATTTGGCGCATAATACGCAATCATCAGATTCTGGAAGAAATTGAAGAGCATTGGGAGAAATGAGTAGATACTACCTGCCTTCGGATTTTCGTCAAAATATTTGATGATCTGATTTGCTTTGAACACATTTCGGTTGACGATGGCATCACGAAGCTCGAAAGCATTGAAGTCCTTGCTCACACCGATCTGGTCTTCTACCACCTGAGGCGTCACTCTCCTATCCTCCTCCGGCAACGACAAAATCACCTTATCCAACTCTCCCGTCAGACGACTCAGGTCTGCACCGATAGAATCGGCGATAATCTGCGTGGATTTGGGATCGATGCTCACATTTCGTTGCTTCAGATAGGTCTCGATGAAGACCGGAAGGTCTCTGTCGCGCAGTTTTTTGCTCTCAAAAAGGACGCCTGCCGACTGTATGGCCTTCACATATTCACGTTTCCGACCATCAATCGTGCCGTTTTTATGGCACATCACCAGGATTGTAGAGGTCATCGGCTGCTTAAAATACTTCTCCAAAGCCTCTGTATTCTTGATATTCTGAGCTTCCTTGACGATCAGCACCTGATATTCCGACATCATCGGATACCGACGGGCTGCATCGGCGATCTGAGAAGCATTCACATCGCTGCCAAACAGGATCGTCTGGTTAAAATCGCGCTCTTCCGGTTGCAGCACATGCTCGGCAATATAGTCAGAAATACGGTCGATATAGTACGATTCATCGCCCATCAGATAATAGACAGGAACGAATTTCCGGTCCTTCAGATCCTGCATAATGCTGTCGAAACTCACATTTTTTGCGTCAGCCATTCGTTTTTCTCGATTATTATTTGTACTTTTGCGGGGACAAAGTTACAAAAATGTTTCGATTAAACCTACCGCAATACGAAATAAAAATCGGAGAAAAGGATGGTAAACGTACAATTTTCGACTTTTTGCGGCGAAAATACGTTGCCCTGACCCCTGAAGAGTGGGTCAGGCAGCATTTTGTGCACTATCTGATAGAACACAAAGGCTACCCCAAGGGACTGTTGAGCAACGAGGTGGAACTCCACATCGGGGAAAAAAGTCTTCGCTGTGACTCTATATTATATAATAAGGTGGCAGCACCCCAGATGATCATTGAGTACAAGGCCCCTACTATACAACTTCAACAGAAGACCTTCGACCAGATTTCGGCCTACAATCTTCTGTTGAAAGTGGATTATCTCATCATCAGCAACGGCCTTCAGCACTACTGTTGCAAGATGGATTATGAGCATCAAAAATATTTATTCCTTCAGGATGTTCCGGATTACGAAAATCTCTGACGAAATTACTCCATATCATTGGCGTCGGCTGCCTTCTTAGAGGTTGCAGTCTTGCGCACTGAACTGCGCTTGCGCGTCTTTTTCTTCTCCTCGACGCCCATCTTGTCGAGCTTCACGCCAGCCAGTTCGGGATCGATCATGATACGTCCGCAATACTCACAGACGATAATCTTCTTGTGCATCTTGATATCGAGCTGGCGCTGGGGCGGAATCTTATTGAAGCAACCACCACAGGCATCACGCTGGACGTAAACGACACCAAGACCATTGCGGGCGTTCTTACGAATACGCTTGAAAGAGGTCAACAGGCGGGTCTCAATCTTCGACTCCAGATCCTTCACCTTCTCCTTCAGCTTATCCTCTTCCGCACGGGTCTCTTCCATGATCTCGTCGAGTTCGCTCTTCTTCACCTCGAGGTCATCCTGACGCTCTTTGATCAGCTCCCGATTGGCTTCCAGCTCCTGCTTTTTCTCCTCGATACGGGCATTAGCCTCACGGATCTTCTTGTTGCAGAGCTCGATTTCCAATGTCTGGAATTCAATCTCCTTAGAGAGTGTATCGTACTCACGATTGTTCTTCACCTCGTCGAGCTGACTCTTGTAGCGGGCCACACTCTGTTCGGCATCAGCAATCTCACCTTTCTTCTGAACGACAGCCTTCTGGAACTCGTCGATATCGTTCTGGATCTTCTCAACACGGATGGTCAGACCTTCAATCTCGTCTTCCAGGTCCTGAACCTCCAGGGGCAGCTCGCCCCTCAATGCACGCTTCTCATCGATAGAAGAGAGCGCACTCTGCAGCTGATAGAGGGTCTTCAGTTTCTCTTCAACTGACAAATCTGTAGGATCTTTCTTTGCCATAATTTTGTTTTACAATTTACGGATTTACTATTTAGATGTATTTGTTTACAAATATAAGATTGGATTCGTGCAAGTTTCTGCAATAAAAGTCTTGACATCCGGGCAAGCCTCAGCAATGATATCGCGGAAGATTTCACTCGTGAACTGCTCACTCTGATAATGTCCGATGACGCAGATCTGTATCTGCTGCTCATAGCCGAAATACTGGTGATAGTGCATCTCGCCCGTGATAAAGGCATCAGCGCCGGCCTTCACGGCCTCATCGAGCAGGAAGTCCCCTGCCCCACCACAGATGGCAACAGTCTTCACAGGACGGCGCAACAGTTCGTTGCACATCGCACATTCCACACCGAAGGCTTTCTTCACGGCCAGCACGAAATCATCGGCTGCCATCGCCTCAGGAAGTCCGCCAACGACACCACTACCCGACTCTATCCCAGCCACCTGTTTCGGAGCCAGGAACTGCACTTGCTGCATACCGAGTTTCTCTGACATCTTGTAGTTCACCCCGCCCTGTGCATTATCCATATTGGTATGCATGGAGATGACACAGATGCGGTACTCGATGGCCTTTACCACCGTACGCTGCACATCCGTCAGATCGCTGATGGTCTTCAGTCCTCTGAACAACAAGGGATGATGGCTGACAATGAGGTTGCAGCCTTTCTGAATGGCTTCGTCAACCATCTTTTCGTTGACGTCCAGACACAATAATGCCCCTGAAACCTCCGTCTCTGTCAGTCCGACTTGCAGGCCAGCGTTATCCCAGCTTTCCTGCAAGGGCAGAGGCGCGAAACGTTCAAGGGCGCTCAGCACTTCTTTTATTTTCACGCTGCAAAGGTACGCAAAAATAGTGAATAGTGAATAGTGAAGAGTGAAGAATTTGCTTCCGCTTGGGCATTTTTAACACTTTTACCACTCAGACAGGCTTGCAGAGGCCTCTACCCTATCCTCCAAAGCATCATCAAGAGCCGGGAAGAAATCGATGCCCGTCAGACGTTCTATTTCATCCACAGAGCACACGGCATCCGACATCTTCTGTTTCTGACCTAAGTTCTTGTATATAAAACCGATAGCCTTCGGTTTACCCTGCCTGCAGAGCACCACCTTATAAAACGCCTCAGGCACCCAAACCTTATTGCGGCCGATGGTTTTCTGCTGGTCTGAACCATGAGTCGAATAGAGCGGTCCACAGACGATGTCGACAGCACCATATTCGCGAGCCCAGTCCCGACAGAGGATCTCCAGATCGTTCCATTCGTATTTGTTCAGACCGTGATTCTGTGGACAGATATTCGTGAATAGGAACGACTGCTGCATAGCCTCCTTATCCCATTTATTATCGCCCGCAGGGCACATATGCCCTCTGTCGTAGCGCGAGTTGTAATAGTCATTATCCGTTGCCCGGGGAGCCTTCACAGCCTCATCCTCAGAAAAGACCTCCTGGCTACGCTGATTTGAACCGTAGGTATGAGTTTTCGTCAGATGCCACGCAACCCAGTTCGGCGTCTTCGTCATACTATTATAGGAGGTGGTATACCCCTTACGTTTGAGGATCTGTTCAGGACGGTCTTTCAGCGGAGCAGGCAACTCGTACATCGTAGGCCCCGTTTTGGTCTTCTGACCTTCGGCAGCAGACTTCGTGTCAAAGAATCCATCTACGTCCTTTAGAGACCTTTTAGCCTCATCACCCTTACCATTTTTACACGACAATACCATTGTCGTCAGCAGTATTGCCGCAACAAAACCCAATACAGTTTGAATCCTTTTCCTCATAATTAATTGTAATATTTGAATCTGCGCCACAGCCATCGTGGAATCCTGCGCCAGAAGGCTGTCAGCACACGATATTTCCAGTCGATAATACGGATGTGCTTCTTGTGGTTGATGGCATAGACTATTTCTTTTGCCACGTTCCCAGGCTGCAACATCATGGGATAATGATAGTCACCACTAAGCAAAGCAGTATCAACAAAGCCCGGGCGTATGTCTGTAAAGCGAATATTCAGCCCACGGCTCAGCGCTTGCTGTTCGAGTGCCTGCAGGTAGACGTTCTGCATGGCTTTCGTGGCAGAATAGGAAGGCGCAGGGCCAAGGCCCTTTGTACCGGCAATGGATGTGATGGCCGCGATGTGTCCTCCTCCGTGACTGGCAAAGTACCGATATGCCTCGCCAATCATTCTCGTAAAGCCCATGCCGTTAGTCTCGACCGTAGCCAGTTCTATGTCCTCTTTAAGTTCCCAGTTCTGTTTGCCAATGCCCGAAGCATAGAAAAACAGATCCATGCCTCCGGTTTTTCCGATAAGTTGCCGTAATGCTTCGGTTGCCTCATCTGTCGTTACGTCTATCCGTTCTACGGCAGTAGCACCAATGCCCTGCAACAGCTCCACACGTCGTGCAGCGACACCTACCGTCCAGCCTTGTCCTATCAGAAGCTTTGCAACCTCCAGCCCAATACCAGACGATGCACCTATGACTATTGCCCTCTTCACCTGCTGCATATTCCCTTAGCTTTTTTTGCAAACTCGAATAGCGACAGAGGTAAGTGGCAATAGCCATCGGGATTCTTGTCGAGGTAGTCCTGGTGATACTCTTCTGCCGTATAGAAGTTCTGCAGAGGCAGTTTCTCCACGGCCAATGGCTGCTCGTAGTTCTTCTGCTCTTCGGCAAATACCTTCTCGATGATTGGCAAATCCGCTGGGTCAGTATAATAGACACCAGTGCGATAGCGCGTTCCCTCGTCGTGTCCCTGCTTATTAAGACTCGTCGGATCGATGGCTTTGAAGAACATCTGCAATAGGAATTCAAGGCTGACCACATCAGGATAGAACCGCACAAAGACCGTCTCAGCAAATCCTGTCTGGTCTGTATATACCTCTTTATACGTTGGATTCTCCGTATGTCCGTTGGCAAATCCCACTTCCGTAATGGCCACGCCCTCAATCTGTTTGAAGTAATGCTCCGTTCCCCAGAAACAGCCACCAGCAAGGTAGATATCCTTCGTGGGCTTTGTTTCCAAAATTCCGTCCACTTCATGCTCTACGAAGGGACCGGCCAATCCGTTCATTAAGTTATCGTCTATTATCTTCATACGCTCTATTATCCATTTACCTGATAAAGTTCATGAAAACATATTAAAACTGCGTGTAAAGGTACGAAAAAAGGAGAATATTTCGTAACTTTGTGCCCAATTATTACGATATTTTAAGAAGATTATGGCAGAGAATTGTGAGGATTGTTTCTTTTACTCATTCGGATAATCTCCATACCCCCTAAGGGATTATCTGAATGAGTCGTTCGGATAATCTCAATGACCCATGGAGATGATCTGAATAAAACAAGGGTCACATCGATCAAAAATATTCAAATATATTTGGTGTTTTGCAGGATTTTTCGTACCTTTGCAAATGATATGGAGATTCGGGAATTACCGATAGTTGCTTTATAAGGACTATTTCATAGTCCCTATCCTATAAATAGGGACTCATAAATAGTCATAGATAGACCTGGTGGAGGTCTATCATGACGTATTTAAGAATCGGATCATTGAATATGAGACATAAGAACGACATCGCGCTGGCGGCGACAACGGCCAGAAGCTACAACCGACACTGGAGAACCCAGAAACTCTCGTGGGCAGACATCGGAAAGATCAAGTACCTCTTCGACGGAGCCTACGAATACATGGATGACGTGACACTGGCCTACCGCAAGGAAAAGTTCAATGGGCTGCGCAAGGCGCTAGGCTTCAAGCAAGACTCGGAACTGACCGAACTCATTGAACGCTCGGAGGCTTTCCGTATAGTCCGCAACAAAGAGACCAAGAAGATGGAGGCTTTCATGTCGCCCTTCGTGGGCGACCGCTATACTCTGACAGACAGTCAGGAGATAGAGGAGCCTGCCATTCCTTACGAGTTGTTTGACTGCAAGGCGAATGCACTGGCCAATAATAACGATCGTGACAAGATCAGCGAGAACCAGCGGCACCACAAGAACGGCATCAACATGAAGATGCTGCTGGCAGGCAACGTGCCTCAGTTCCATATCAAACCCAGCGAGGCCGCCTACAAGCGTGTGCATGACGGATTGATGAAAATTTTAGGTGACGACTGGTTAAGGGCAAAATACTATGGCGAGTTCCTGTATGCGTATATGAAGAAATACGATCATGACTATACCATAGCCTATGAGGTGCTCAACACGTATATCGATGAGAAGCTGGCCCGTCATATGGCTTGTCGTGTAGGAATAGAGAACTGGCCCGGTGAGGCTATTGCCAAATGGGTGCAGAACTACTTTAGCGCCAAAAAGCTTCCCTTTGTCATCACGGAGGCCGAGGAGGTGTATAACCGTTATATAGACAAGCTCATCAACCGGAGAGATTCCATATTTGCGGATCCGGTTTAAAACTTCCTTTTTCTCAAGCCACTTTTCGACCCGAATAGTGCCATAATTCTCCCCGAATAGTGCCATAATTCCCCATGAATAGTGCCACTTTGTAGATAATAACTGAAAAGGATACCACTATAATAATCGAAAAGGTTACCACGTAGACCAGAGTTTTACGTTATATATAAGGTGACTCATAAGAGCACTGTAAGGTATAATTAGTTAAAACATGATAGACATGGACAAGAAAGAACAGGCGTATCCCGCCGAGGTTGGTAACATTAAGTTTTGGCCGACTATTTGGAACCTCAAACGAGCCTCGTTGCCTGAGAAGATGGCGAGGTTTCACGATTTTGGTCTGTTTACATCGACAAAATGAACTTAATTCATTAAATTTCTTAAATTATTTAGGTTCCTGGTTGTTATATCAAATAAAATGTTTATCTTTGTAGCGATTATATAATAGTAAGATATGGCTGCTAACAAAGATCTCAATCGCTTAAAAGTTATATTGGCGGAAAAGAAGAAGTCCAATCTTTGGCTATCCAAAGAGTTGGGCTGCTCGCCTACAACTGTGTCGAAGTGGTGTACCAACTCCTCACAACCCCCGTTGGAAATGCTTCTGAAAATAACAAAGTTGCTCGATGTAGACCTCAAAGATCTTGTCAGGTATGAAGGCTTAGAGAGCAAGTAAGAAGAGTATAACGCATGATACAGGCGATCAATACAGAAAAAGATTTGAGAGAGATGCTTACCGAAGTGATAAGCTACCTTGGTTGGGCTTTCCACCCTGATGACCCGATGACGGATTACAATGGAGCACCGTGAATGTTATGAATCTCGTAGAGTTCATACAAAAACAAGGTTGGGATTTAAAAGTTAAGAAAGAATAACATGAACAGACAGGGCTTTATAGATTTCAATACGAAACTTTCGCCAGAAAACTCAGGCAAAGCAGACAGCTATGCCCGCGCCATAACGATTCTGGATGCTGTATTGCCGCATCAGAATGTAATAGACCTTCACGGCCAGTCGCTTTATGATGTTCATGATGTTGCTATCTTGGAACAGGTGTGGGCCTTGGTCAAAGAGGAGGTAAAGAAGATGAAGGATGGACTGCCAAATATCTTCGATCATGGCAAGCCGAACCAACGAAGCTATCCGCTGAATAATTTCTGCTCTGCTGCTTTAACAAGTCTGATGGAATACGCCCAATTTGAAGGAGCGCAAATGATTGTTCATGCAGAAACCAATCCACGTACCATCTCCACCAGACTTATTAAATACTTTGACCTGACAAAGGAGGGCGAAGATGTTGCTTCCGAATCGAAACGAAGAAAAGGGCAAGATTACTTCCGCCGTATGATTCTGGCAAATTACAACTGTCGCTGTGCTCTCACTGGTATTGACATGCCACAGCTACTTTTGGCAAGCCATATCATCCCGTGGAAAGACAAATCTCACAAGAAAGAACGTTTAAATCCGGAGAATGGCATTTGCCTTTCCGCACTTTATGACAAGGCTTTTGATAAGGGGCTGATAACTTTCTTGCCCGATGACTATGCCGTCTGTCTTTCCTCTGCTCTTCGCGAAAACGAGACCAAAGATTACTACGACCAGCATTTCGGTTGCATAGTTGGAAAGAAGCTCACGATGCCCAACGAGTTTATGCCTAATCGCGATTTCTTGGCCTATCATAAGGAGAATGTGTTTGTAGGAATCTAACTCCAATTATATAATACTACTAGTAAATATGGAATTAAAATCAGGCATATATGAATCGCTGATATACGAGGCTCTGAAGAGAAAGTTGGAGGCTCTATCGGACAAATATGTCTTTACAGACAGCATTGATTCTGGTGAGGCGCCAAAATTGCTGACTAATTATATTGCGAAGATTATCAACAGCCTGCTTTCTGATGATTCCCTCTTTGAATCCCTTGATGGCAGATTCCAGTTCGTCAATGACATACTTAATTACATCGATAAGAACTGGCAATGCAACATTGACGATAGTCTGCTTACAAATCAAGAAGAGTTGTTGAGTGGAATCGTTGATATGGCTGGACTTACCAAGGAACAAGCCAGGCAACGCGTAACGATGCGTCCGCTCTCTGGCTATACTGTCAGCAACCTTTTTACGGGCAGTAATACTGACCTTTCAATTGATGGTGAGATAGAGCGCGACATCCAGACTGCCGACGAAATCTATTGGATAGTGGCTTTTGTGCGTTTTTCTGGTGTCAGGATATTTGAGAATGCCTTGCGTGAGTTCCTTGCCAAACCAAATGCCAAGTTAAAACTCATCACTACCACTTATATGGGAGCTAGTGAGCCCAAGGCAGTGGACTTCCTCAAACAACTTGCTCCAAATAAGGTAGAGATAAAGGTGTCATATAATTGCGACTTAGACCGTTTGCATGCCAAGTCCTACATCTTTGTTAGGGAGAGTGGCATGAATACTGCCTACATTGGTTCTTCAAACATATCACGTTCGGCTCTGACAAAGGGATTGGAGTGGAATATGCGTATCACCAATCAGGAGAATCCGCATATTATCCAGAAAGCGCTTGCCACTTTTGACACTTATTGGAACAGCGACAACTTCGAGGATTACGACTATGAACGCTTTGTGGCTGCCATTTCAGAACGAAATGAGGTAAACAGAAGTGTGGGACGCATTTTGCAGAAGTATCACGTGCTGCCCCATCAGAAAGCCATTCTCGACAAACTGACTGTAGAGCGCGAAATACATCATAGCAATAAGAATCTGATAGTAGCCGCTACAGGAACAGGAAAAACTGTTATCGCAGCCTTCGACTATAAACGGTTCTATGATGCTAACCAGCGTCATCGGCTCCTTTTTGTGGCCCATCGCAAAGAGATATTGGAGCAGTCAATCAATACGTTCTGTTCCGTTTTGAACGACAGTACATTTGGTGAACTATGGGTGGGCGACCATAGACCTTCAGCATCAGGAGATCTAAGTCATTTGTTTATTTCTATCCAGTCGTTCAATTCCAATCTTGATACATTCCGCAGGTGTGGAGCCGACTACTATGATTATGTTGTGGTGGATGAGGCCCATCATAGTGAAGCAATAAGTTATCAAAAGGTGTTTGACCTGTTCACGCCAAAGATTCTGATAGGTCTGACGGCAACACCAGAGCGTGCTGATGGTGTGAACCTGTCGAACTTTAACCAGCGTATTGCTGCCGAGTTGCGCTTGCCTGAGGCTATAGACAACATGCTGCTTTCACCGTTCCAATATTTTTGCATAGGTGACAGAACCACCGATTTGAGTCATGTGGCCTGGACTCAGGGCGGATATGATGAAAATGAATTGGTGAGAAAGTTGAACACACCAGACCGACTAAGACTGATTACGGAGTCGCTACCACGCTATCTATCTGATGAACATAGTTGTCGAGCTCTCTGTTTCTGTGCAAGGCTTGATCATGCACGCGATATTGCTGCTGGATTGAGTTCGGCCGGTTATCATGCCGCTATGCTTTCTGGTGACGATAGCTTGGAACGTCGTGATGAGATTCTGAGCCAGTTCAGGGCTAAGAAGATAAACTATCTCTGTGTTGTTGACATCTATAACGAAGGTGTTGACATTCCAGAGATTGATACTGTGCTGTTCTTGCGACCAACAAAGAGTCTTACGATATTCTTACAACAGTTAGGTCGAGGATTGCGCCTTGCACCAGACAAAGAGTGCTTGACGGTGCTCGACTTCGTGGCGCAGGCTCACGTGAACTATAGTTATGAGAGTCGCTTCAGGGCGCTGATTCCTAAGTCGAAGAATGTTACCACGACAGCCCTCAAAGGCGCTGTGGCCGAGAGTTTCACTATGTTGCCTCGCGGATGCACCATTACGATGGACAAGCTGGCTCGTGAGTACATCATCAGCAACATCAAGTCGGCAATCTTCAATCTGCGTCGTCTTGTTCTGGAAGTACGCCAGTTCAGGGTAAATAACGACAAACCATTGAATTTGCCAACCTTCTTGGCACAATACGATTTGGATATTCGTGTCATCTACAAAACCAGATGTTGGAATGCACTCTTGCGAGAAGCAGGCATGTTAACCTATCCAGCTGATGAGTTTACAAGAGTGTTTGAGAAAAACATGTCAAGACTCATCCATGTGAATTCCGTCAGGTATCTTGGTTTTATCAGCAAACTGATTAGCAATGGCTTTGAGTATGAGCATAATGCCAAGAACAACACTTTCGCGTTAATGCTCTACTACGATTTGTTTGCCAAATCGATAGATAACTTTGGATTCTCCAATGTTGATGAAGGTCTGAAGAAGTTTGGTTCGTATCCGTTATTTGTAGATGAGTTACGTCAGATTGTTCAGTACCTTTCAGAGCATCTGATGATTTCTACAAAACCCATTGCAGAACTTGGTGCAGACAATGTGATTGAACTATTTGGCTGTTATACTCGCGAGGAACAGCTTGCCATATTTGGCAAACGAACTGCGGAAAAGGCTGGTGCCATTCCTCAAAGCGGTGTGTTCAATGTGGACGATATCAATACAGAATTGCTTTGGGTGACGCTTAACAAGAGTGACAAGGACTTCTCACCAAGTACACAATATGAGGATTATGCCATCAACGAGGCTTTGTTCAATTGGCAGTCACAAAATAGTGCCAGTCATCAGAATTCTGGACGTCGCTATGTGGAGCAAAAAAACAACGGACGCAAATTTTTGTTGTTTGTCAGAGAACACAAGGTGGATGCCTATGGCTTCACCTCGCCCTATTATTGTTTAGGCCTTGTTGATTACGTCAAATCACATGGCGACAAGCCCATGACCATCACTTGGGCTATGCAGAATCACATACCAGGCTTTATCTTGGATAAGGCACAAAAAATGGCAGTAGGATAATGAAACAGATAGAAGTCGTAGCTGCGATTATTCGCAAGGAAAATAAGATTTTCGCCACTCAGCGTGGATACGGTGATTTCAAGGACTGGTGGGAGTTTCCTGGTGGGAAGATGGAGGCAGGGGAAACGCCTGAGGAGGCATTGATGCGCGAGATTCGCGAAGAGCTTTCGACAGAGATTAGCGTGGACGAGTTTATTTGTACTGTAGAATATGATTATCCTAAGTTTCATCTCACCATGCATTGCTACCTCTGTTCGTTGCAGACAGAGGCGTTGCATCTGAATGAGCACGAGGCTGCACGTTGGCTTTCTAAAGGCGAACTTGATAGCGTAAAGTGGCTGCCAGCAGATTTGGAGGTAATTGAAGTATTGAGGACGAAAGATTCATAGATAGATGACGTTAAAAGGGCTCTGTAAATATTACATCAGTTGCATTGCGTTGGAGAGTAACACAACGCTTCGAGCTTCAATGAAGGATGAGCAGTCTTTCATAGGCCTACCTTGGCTTAACAAGAGTGCTTTGAAGCAGCCTGCAATTGGAGCCTTTCTTCGTGGGAATCTTGAGAAAGAGAAGGATTTGCTGATTGGTTATCCTGTATTAAAGACCAAGCATTTCCTTTCACCGCTGTTCATTATTCACGTCACTTACAATGACGGGACCCATGGTAAGCCAGAAGGTTTTTCTATTGATGAGGAGCTGCTGATAAACAAGGATATCATTGACAAATATTCCACAAACGAGAAAACAGAGAACATCTATGAGCTGAGAGAACTAGAGGCAGAATTGGGCTTTACTGACGGGCATGCTGCGTTTGAAGATTTGACTGAAAAGGTAAGTCTGATTAGAACCATTCGTCCTGATTGGGAATGGTTAGACGATTTGAACATCGATAATCTGAAAAAGGGGCAAATACAGATTACTGATGCAGATGGTATTCTAAATCGTGCTATTCTATTTGCTAAAGAGCCAACACCATATACCGTCGGCTTAAGCAATGAGTTGGCCAATCTTGAAAGCTGGGGAGACCTTGATATAAGACATTCTATCTTATGGAAGTTTATTCATAAACAATTTCATAAGAATCCACCTTATACAAAAGAAATCCTTGAAGTACTACCTCTGAATGATGAACAGGAAAAGGCAGTTCGTTCTGCGCTGAGTGCAGACGTAACCCTGATAGCTGGTCCTCCAGGAACAGGCAAAACACAGGTAGTAGCCAATCTCATTATCAACGCAGCAATGGCAGGACAGAACGTTTTATTCACCAGCAAAAACAATAATGCTGTTGACGTTGTTGTAAAGCGCGTAAACGCCTTGAATAAAGAGTTGCCATTGATACTTAGATACGAAAAGAGTGCTAAACAATGCATCTCTGATTTTACCCAACTATGGGAAAAGGCCAAAGCCAAGAACGATTCGTATTCTGATGCTATTGACGCATACAAACGCGTGTATTCAAGCTATGATGCCAAGCGGGCCCAAAAGTTACAGATAGTCGCCAATCGAAACAAATTGGATGAATTGGAACAATCTGTCTGCGCCGTAAGAGATAAGTATCAGCACTTGATCGGTGTTCTGACTGAAAATGAAGTCAAGGAGGTCAAGGAGGCATATAACGCCTTTGTGAACAATCGCAAATCATTGCAGGAAGGGCCAGACAGGTTGCTGGATAAGTTGTTCAAGGAAAGATGGGAAAAGAGAATTGTTGACGATTTGAATACTTTCGTCCTGTCTATCAATTCCTTTATGGCTAAGTATCATCCTGGATTGAACATTTCTTCTCAGATGACTGAACGAGAGTGGATGTCTTTCGATAACGAGTTCAAATCTCTGATAGACGATTTAAGCTTAATAGCCAACTACAATGGTCTTCTTACTCAGATGTGTGATTCTGCATCACTTGAACAACTTGATGCAGCCATGATGACAGAGCATGTGGAACTGCAGGCGAAAGCTAAATTAGCTTGGAATTCGTGGCTTAATCAACATATAGGCACCTTTAACACCCAAAACAGAGGCGAACTGCATGATTATATTAGCCTTCTTGAACACAATCGAGTTGATGATTACACACCAGCATTAAAGCAGATGCTGCCTGTGAGTGCCATTACATCTTTGAGTGCGCGTAGGCGACTTCCATTCAGGGAGGCGGTTTATGACTTGCTCATTATCGACGAAGCCAGCCAGTGTGATATCGCATCTATGATACCTTTGCTAATGAGAGCAAAACGCGTGGCAGTAATTGGTGACAAGCAACAGCTCAATCACATCTGCCTGCTAAGTAAGCAAACGGATTTGTCACTCATTCTGAGCAACGAGATCGAACCTAGATGGTCATATCGTGGCAGTTCTATTTATGATCTAACAGAAAGTATGACGGAATCAGAAAACATCATACAATTACGTGACCATCACCGCAGTTTCCTTGACATCATTCAATTCTCAAATCAGGAATTCTATGATAACACGCTTCGCATAGCTACAGATTATAGCCGTTTACAGTCACCCAACAATGGAAAGCCCATTCTTGGTATGCAGTGGATGAATGTGAAGGGAAAGACTGTACGTCCAGAAAACGGTGGGGCTTACAATCTTAAGGAAGCTGAAGGTGTAATCCGTATTCTTAGACGATTAGCAATGGAGTTGGATTTTGACGGTAGCATTGGTGTAACTACTCCTTTCCATTTACAAGCGGATATGATTACTAAAGCTTTGGAGCGAGATGCAGAACTACGTAATCACTTGGAACTCCATAATAAGATACTCATCGATACCGTTCATAAATTCCAAGGCGATGAGCGGGATGTAATCATATTCTCTCCAGTTGTATCAGAAGGAACAAAGTCACAGAGTCTGATGTTCCTGAAGTCAACAGGAAACTTGTTCAATGTTGCCATTACAAGAGCAAGGGCTTTGTTGGTAACGGTTGGCGACAAAGAGTATTGCAAGAAATGTGGAGTCAGTTATTTGGAGCACTTTGCAGAATATAGTAGTGGAGAAGATGCGCCAGTAGAATCATCAGAATGGGAGCATCTGTTGCAAAAAGCACTTTCTGATGCCGGCATTCCTGTGACGGCTCAATATCATGTGGACAAGTACTATCTCGACCTTGCACTTTTCCACAAAGGAAAGAAACTAGATATAGAGGTAGATGGCGCAATGTATCACCAAACGTGGACTGGCGAACTATCATACAATGACCAACTGCGCAATCAGGCACTTATGCGCGAAGGATGGGACGTTATCCGTTTCTGGGTTCAGCAGGTTCGTGATCAGTTACCTTGGTGCATCGAACAAGTTAAGAACTGGATGGAAAAGGTTGAGAAACAATCGTAATTCTATATGGACAAACTCTCACCTCAACAACGCCATAAGAATATGGCTGCCATTCGGTCGAAGGACACGAAGCCGGAGATGATTGTGCGTCGTGGTCTGTGGAAACGTGGATTCAGGTATAGGCTTAACCACAAGAGGCTGCCTGGGCATCCCGACATGGTGCTGCGCAAGTACCGCACCTGCATCTTTGTGAATGGTTGCTTCTGGCATGGTCATTTGGTGGCAATGCCGCCAAATGAGAGTTCAGAGTTTAGCGTTGAGAGTTTAGAGTCAGTTGAAAGTTCAACATGCTGTAAGATTCCGAAGACGAATAGGGAGTTCTGGGTGGCGAAGATTCGCAGGAACAAGGAACGAGACAAGGAGGAACAGAAGAAACTTGCGGCGATGGGTTGGCACTGCATCACAGTATGGGAGTGTGAACTGAAACCTGCCAAGCGCGAGGAGACGCTAGACTCTATCGCTTTTACTTTGAACCACATCTGGCTACAGGATCATGGGGCAAAAACCATCCCATATCCGAAACTGGATGAAGAAGATTTGCAGATGCAAATAGCAGCTGAAAGCTGAGTCTAATTAAAAAAGTTGTAAATAATACGGGAAACATAAAAAATTAGAATTATGAGACACAGAATAAAATCAGGTAAAGTCGGCTCGTTTACACCAGAGAATCAGAAGGTGGAGGTAGAGCAACTGGAGGACAGAGAAGTTGCTGAAGAAGTGGAAGAAATCTTCGAAGAGGATTCCGACTTCAGCAACGATGACGAAGCCCTCGCAGCGATGGAGTTTTACGACAGCCCAGACGAAATGGAATAAAGTGAGAATATAATAAAAAAGATTGATATGAAGACTTACATCTTGTTTTGGAATCCTGCAATCTCCAGTTACACATTGGATGATTTTCAGGAGAAATTGGGAGAATTGGAATATAACGACCTGAACTGGGCCGTTTGGGAACATGAGAACGCCAGTTGTGGTGACCGTTTCTTCATGGTTCGCTGTGGCGAAGGTAATACTGGCATCTGCATGAGCGGGTATTTTGCTTCTGACCCCTATAAAGGTGAAGACTGGTCAGGGAAAGGCAGAGAAGTATTTTATATGGACTTAGACCCTGACGTAATGATTCATCCAGATTATCGAGCAATATTGACAACAGAAGAACTATGTCGTGCTATTCCAGATTTCGACTGGACTGGCGGTCATTCAGGCAGACTGTTAGAAGCAGGCCTTGCTGAACAGCTGGAGGCGTTGTGGAAAAAGTTCTTGGATGATAACGAGGAGGTTTTTGCTGTACATGCTGCAAAACAAGACATTGACCAGACATATTACACTTCGAAGAATGACGATAAGCAAATCATTTATCTGTCTCTTGATGAAGAAGGCAAAATTCAGGGATTCAACGAACCGTTTGAGGTGAAAGCGGAGGGGTATGATGATGTCGATAGTCTCGTAAAACAGATTACTGAGCAGATATATC
>JAEENF010000014.1 GCA_016283605.1 Prevotella sp. | reverse complement strand
TAAAAATCAGCGAATTATACAAGAAAAATAGTAATTAATATACTAAAATATGTAAATATATTTAGTTAAAATATTATCCCCTAAAATTAACAAATAATTCACAGATTAACTTAACAATCTAGGACAGTCCCGTGATTCAAAGAAAAAGGAGCATCCCAAACGGGGTGCTCCTTTAGTATGTGGGAATATCCAGAACCTTATTCGTGGACGTAGAGGTTCCAGCCGAGGTAGGTCTCGATGGCCTCATTGAGGATGTCGACGACATCGGTACGGCACATGGCCACATGGTGCTCGAAGCCGTTCTTGCAGATGTATCGTTGGGGCCTGGCCCGAGTGATAGGTGATTTTGCACAGATAGGGAAATCATCCTGCAGAAATAGGGGTTTCCCTTATGGGGTTATGAGATTTTTTTCTCACTTTTGCAGCGTCAAACATTTAAAACGAGAAAAGTATGAAAGAAAATCGTGTTATTGCATCGGCCCTCATAGCTGTGGGCATTGCAGTTTTGGGATTGTTTGTCAAGGCTGGCATCGATAACTTTGCCAACAAGGACCGTAAGGTGACGGTGAAGGGACTGGCTGAGCGCGAAGTGCCTGCTGACAAGGTGACGTGGAGCATCGGGACGAAGGTGACGGGCAACGACCTGCCCATGCTCTATGAGAACATCAACATGCAGACGGACAAGATCAAGCGGTTCTTGCGTCAGAACGGCCTGGACGAGAAGGAAATCACGGTGAACCCTCCTTCCATCAGCGACCTGGAGGCTCGCGAATGGGGTGACAACCAGAAGAACTTCCGATACATCGTGACCACGACGATTACGGTGGCTACGAACAAGGTGCAGGAGGTGAACAAGGCCATCTTCAAGCAGGCAGAGTTGCTGAAGCAGGGTGTTGCCATCGACAGCAGCAATCCGCAGTATGAGTATGCGTCGTTCCAGCAGATGAAGCCTGAGATGATGGCGGAGGCTATTAAGAACGCGCAGAAGACGGCGGAGCAGTTTGCCGAGGCCAGCAATTGTGACTTAGGCCAGATTCAGACGGCCGGTCAGGGACAGTTTGAGATAGAGGACCGCGACCAGAACACGCCGTACATCAAGAAGCTGCGCGTGGTGACGACCATCACGTATTCGCTGAAGGAATAGCAACACATGTCACGAAGGGCGTTATTTGCGCTGGAGGCGGATGGTGTAGGATTTTGTTTCTCTGTGGCTGGTGACGGCGTTGCTGTCGGGGTCGTAAAGCATCTGCTCATCGCTCATGAGCGTGAGGACGCCCTCCAGACGCTGGTCGTCTAACGAATTGATGTCCAGGAAGAACGAGATGCCGATGGTGGGTTCGGCTGTAAAGGAGATGTTCTTGCTGTTCATGCTGAAATGCCCCCGGAAGTTGTGTGGACAAAGGCCTCTTCTTTGGACAAATCGCGGAAAAGTGCCTGATTTTTGTCCAAAAAACTTGGTGCTTTCGGCGATTTTTCTTATCTTTGCCGCCAATTAGAATCAAAACGACATGGCAGAAGACTATCTTTTGAACGAACATAACAAGGAGGAGTTTCCGCCGGCACATACGGCTGAGCACCTGTTGAACCAGACGATGATCCGCATCTTCGGCTGCGAGCGCTCGTACAACGCCCATGTGGAGCGGAAGAAGAGCAAGATGAGCTTCTATCTGGACCAAAAGCCTACGCGGCAGGAGGAGAAGGAAATAGAGGTGAGGATGAACGAGGTGATCGCTGAGGACCTGCCTGTGACGTTTGAGTATGTGACGCGCGACGGACTGCCTGAGGGAATCTCGCTGGACCGTCTGCCCGATGATGTGTCGGAGACCATCCGGCTGGTGCGTATCGGCGACTATGACGTCTGTCCCTGTATCGGCAAGCACGTGCGCAGCACCTCACAGATAGGACGCTTCGAGTTGCTCGGCACCAACTGGGACGAGAAAGAACGTTCGTTCAGAGTACGTTTTAAGATTGTGTGACGGCTAATCGTCCTCTTCCGTTTGCTTGAGGTCGAGCTTCATGAAGACCGGGAAGTGGTCGGAATAGGTGATGTCGCGCGTATAATAGTTAATTCCCTTGTACTTCTTATCGTGGAAGATGTAGTCGATGCGCACCTTCTTGCTGCCGCCACGGAAGGTGTACATGAAGCCCTTGCCACACTCCTTGAAACCGTCGACCTTGTCGCCGAGCATCGTGTTGTAGACGTAGGAGTAGGGCACATCGTTGAAGTCGCCGCAGACGATGATGGGCACCTCTGACTCGCGCATGTCCATCGCCAGGATGTTAGCCTGTCCGGCGCGTGCCATCATACCAATAGTGTAGCTGCCGTAGATGGCATTCATCAGGGCGTTGTTCTCAATGTCGAGACCGGTGCTACGCTGATACTTGGCAGCACGGTGAAGCGTGCTGTTGATACCTGTCGTCTCCAGGTGGGCGTTGTAGACGCGGATAACCTCCTCGTTGACCTTAATCTCAGCCCACATCGCGCTGTTGTTGGTCATCTCGAAGGGGATGTTCTTGGATTTGACGATGGGATAGCGGCTGTAGATGACCATATCGTGCGCACCCATAGCCATATAGGGGAAGTACTCCTTATAGGAGTCGGAATTCTTCTTGTCGCCACAATGGTCGGAATACTCCTGGAAGCAGAGGATATCAACCTTCTGTTTCTTCATCTGCGAGAGAATATCCTGAGCCATGAAGCCTGAGGCCTCGCGGGCAAAGAGGGCCACGTTGTAGCTGGCAATCCGCAGGCCGTTTTGTTTCTCGGCAGACTCGTCGGGACCGAAGGGCTGATAGAGCGTGCCGACATAGGGAATGCAGCAGAGCAGGGTGATCAGCGGCATGAGCGCCCAGTGCCAACGGCGAAGGATGAGCCAGTAGATGAGCAGAATGGCATCGCCGACGATGAGTAATGGAAGGGCGTAGACCAGCAGCGAACGGGCTGTATTGCCGGCGGGGTTGACATTGCCACCATAGAGACCTACGAACGTGAAAATCATCATCAGTACGGTGATGATGAGGATCAGAAACGAAAAATACTTCTTGACTGCGAGTTTTCCCATATTATACTTACTTAATCAATGTATTTGGTGATGACATCAATGAGGTGCTCCACGCGGAAGGGCTTCGCCATGAATTCGTCGAAACCGGCCAGCTTTGCCTCGCGGATATTGTCTTCGAAGGCATAGGCGCTCAGAGCGATGACGGGTGTGTCGTGCGACACTTCCTTGATGATCCTTGTGGCGTCGAGACCGTTCATCTCAGGCATGCGGATGTCCATCAGAATCAGGTCGGGATGCTCGTCCTCGTTGAGGTTTACGGCTTCGATGCCGTTGTGGGCTCGTATCAGACGGTAACGCTTCTGGAGCACGGCCCTCACCAACTCGTAGTTGCTATCCTCGTCTTCGGCCACCAGGATAGTCTTCATGGTGTTGACAGGTCGCTCGCTGACACGGATGGTGCGCACGTTGGCCGATGTCGTCGTGTGGTTCATATTCACGCCGCCGACGTTGCCCTCGAAGGGGAGGGTAAAGGTGAAGGTAGTGCCTTGACCCTCGACAGAGTCGACGGTAATCTCACCGCCAAGCTTTTCGACGATGATCTTGCATAAGGCCAGTCCAAGACCGAAACCCTTTTGCTGGTCAGCGTCCTGAGAGGCGTAGATGTCAAAGATATGTGGCAGGAAATCGGCTGAGATGCCGGTACCTGTGTCATGAACGTAGAATTCGATGCGCTGAGCCTCGTCGATAACGCGATAGCCATAGATGATACTACCGCTGGTGGTATGTTTCAGCGCGTTGCTGATGAGGTTGGAGAATACTTGTGTCAAACGGTTGGCATCAGTGTTCATCTGTGCCGACATGGCCGACTTCTTAAATTCAAAATTCAGGTTTTCGGGCACGCGGAACTTGAACATCTGCTGGAGACCATCGCAGAGCTCGTCGAGGTCGGTCATCGATTTCTTGATGACCACTTCGCCAGACTCTACTCTCGAGAGGTCGAGGATATCGTTGATGAGACTCGTCAGACGCTGGTTGTTGCTCTCAATAATCTGATAGTATCTCAGGCGTTCTTCTTCTGAGTCGGTCTCGGCGATAACACGTGAAAAACCTTCGATGGCATTAAGGGGGGTGCGGATTTCATGGCTCATATTGGCAAGGAACAGAGATTTCATCTGACTGGCTTTTTCTGCCTTCAGCGCCTTCTTTTCGTATTCTTTGAGCTTTTTGTTCGCGATTTCCAACTGCTCTTGGGCTAGTTTTAATCTCCTATTGACATCGGCGAACTTTTGCAGTAATACTTCTATTTCCTTTTGCTCCATCCTAATTTTAATCTCAATAGATGGTGCAAAAGTAGCAAAAAAAAACGAAACAACAAAATATTATACCTTTTTTTTTTTAACTTCGTTTCGCTTTTTCCCAAGTGCCACTATTCTTATGGCTTTGTAGGTAGGCAATGCCTCGGAAGACATTCAGGTTCATGAAAACGAAGTAATAGGCGGTATAGAGCAGTTTGTTCTTGTGGCCGCGTTCGCTCAGCAGGTAGCCGGTAAGGGCTGCCAGGTAGAACAGCAGCTGCAGGACGAAGATAACATCGTAGAGCCATCCTGCCCGAAGGGCTACGAGGACGGCGTTGATGATGAGCAGCGCCACCATCGTGAAAGGTGTGAGACTCCAGCGGAGTACGCGGTGACTGATGTACTGGAAGGCGACGAGGGGTTGACGGAAGGGGTTGAGCATCTTCCTGAGCCACCAGATGCTCTGCAGTCCTCCGGCAGCGATACGACGCTTACGCTTCGACTCCTCGTGGATGTCGGCAGAACCGTATTCCAGCGCATAGGCCTCGGGGGTGTAGGCGATACGGCGACCTTCGTCGACGATGAGCATCGACATCATGAAGTCGTCGAGTAGGGCGTTGTCGGGTACATCGCGACAGAGTCGGGGATCGACGGCATAGAGCTCGCCAGCAGCACCCATCGTCGAGTAGAGTTCGCTGTCCCAACGTTTCAGGGTGCTTTCATAGCGCCAGTAGAGTCCTTCGCCTTCGGCGGCCATCTCGCCTTCCTGACGGGCGGCCACGCGCTTCTCGCCGCTGACACAGCCTACGGTCTCGTCCGTAAACTGACGGGCGATTTCCTTCATGGCGCCAGGATTGATCATGGTGTTGGCATCGGTAAAGGCCAAATACTGGGTCTTGACTTCGCGCAGTCCGTGCTTCAGGGCGGCGGTCTTGCCGCGACGCTCCGGACTGAACACGACGTCGACTTCAGGGTAGGCAGCCAGCAACTCGTTGGTGCGGTCGTTGCTGCCGTCGGTTACCCACATCACCCTGAACTTATCCTGAGGATAGTCCAGGGCGCGGGTATTCTTCATCTTTTCTGCTACCACGTCTTGTTCGTTATAGGCGCAGATCATCAGGGTCATCGTGGGCAGTTCCTCGTCGGTGGGCATCGGTCGTTCAGGGGTATTACCCTTGAAAAGACGCTTCAGCCGGATGATGACGAACAGCAGTATTCCATAGCCGATATAGGTATAGAACACGATGAACAGACAGACCAAAAACAGAACTTTAATTGTTAGCATAATAATCTGATAATCAGTTGCCTTAATGCATTTACTCAAACTTTTCCTTCATATCAATAAACTGGCGGTCCTTATCATAGAACTCATATTGCAGGAAGGCCAGTTTCTGTGAAGGAACAATCTTGACGCCCAGGCCGTACTTCATCTGCCACTTCATCTTCAGGCTGATGGCGCCCTTGTTGATGTAGG
>JAEENF010000179.1 GCA_016283605.1 Prevotella sp. | reverse complement strand
TTGTCCTCACCATATTTGATATAAGGTGTGATGTCGTACACCTGGGTCACATAGCCGCTGGGTTCGGTACCCATATAGAAGCCGTTGAACCACACTTGGGCATTTCTGAAAATACCGTCGAAACGCAGCATCAGCCGTTTGCCCAGATCCTCGTTGCCGATCCTGACGAGCTTACGATACCAGCCCACGCTGTTCTCAGGATATTTCCAGCCTACGGTCTTATAGCCGTGCGAGTGACTGGCTTCGCTGGCGTAGGGTAGGGTGGTCACCCAGTCGTGGGGCACGCGGATCTCCTCCCAGGCCGCATCGTCGAATTTCTGGGCGTAAGGGCCTTCGTTATGGAGGGAGTTGGCCTTGGTCAGGTAATTAAAGTACTCGGTGCCGCTGCCGAAGTCCTTTTGTTTGTCGGCAGCATGCCCCATGGCGAACTTCCAGCCTTTATCCAGGCGGATGGTTTCACGAACACTCGAAGCCTGGGCCTCGAAACACAGCATTGTCAGTGCAAATAGCAGTAGTTTTTTCATTCTAATCAACTTTTTGCTGCAAAGATAAGCAAAAAGACCGGAAGTACCAAGACTTCCGGCCAATTAATTTAGAAATCCACGTAGCGGCGGTTGCCCTTGGGCCTTACCGCGAAGTGAACCCAGATGGTGGTGCCGCGCTTCTCGAGGATGAGTTCATCGAAGTCCATCTTCTTGCCGTCGGCGATATCCAGCAGGATACAAGCATAGCGTATCGCCTGCTCTTTACCCGCGCAGTGGATATCTACTGCACAGCCCGTCAGATGGTTCGAGTGCGTCGCCCCTCCGCATTTCTGGTTCACCTCCGGCGACCTATACCCGCTGTTAATCACGATGGTGCTCTCCTGTGACACACAGGGACTGTCCCCTCTGTGAGCAGGGAGCTCAGCGACCGAATTACAGGGGGACTGTCCCTCGCGTGTCACCTTCCTCTGACCGTAAAGCAAATTATACCTGCTCCTCAACTCCTCCAACCAATTCTCACAGAGATTAATGAGGTTCTCGATATGTACCCTTGAAGGTATATTCCCATCTTGCGGATGATAACTCGTCTTGGTCATCTCTCCGAGCGAAAAGTGCTCGGAGAGTTTTGCTTGCTTATTGATTTCTACTTTTTCCATATTTCTCGTTTCTAAAAAACCTTATGCAACTGCGTAACTGCGTAACTGTGTCGCTCGACCTATGGTCGCTTGCCTAAGCAAGAACTGCGTCAAATCATCACAGCCCCAGTTTTCTTGTACTTAGCTTTTGTGGTGCCGTTCTCCACAAACTCATCCACCTTCTCTATCAGACCGTCCTTCAGCAGACGGAATACCCTGGCGCGAGCCGAGTTGTTCTGTGTCAGACCAAAGCAGCGCATCACATCCTCGCTGGTGAAGGTTTCAGGCAGTCGGGCAAAGGCCTCGTAGGTCTTCTGGCGACGCTGCACATTGACGCTGGCATCCTTCAGCTTATTGTCGAAATAAGCCTCGGCCATCGCTCCAAAGTAGTGGCGCTGACACGCGTACTGGATGTTCACGATCAACTCTACCAAACGCCAATCCACCTCGTCCGTCTCGAATTCACCACACCAGTAGTCACCCTCCTGATGCATCTTGTCCCAATGGCGCATGACGATAAACGGTGCAGCGAAGTTCAGCCCATGATAGGCACAGCGCTTCAGCAGCATCTCATCGGCCTTCGAGTCATTCTCCTTGGCATCCTCCATACGGCGAGCCGTCCAGTCGTAGAGTTCATCCACGATCTTCTGAACGGTCAACTCGCCCTTCATACGATCCAGTTTCTCAGCCCAATCCTTCAGGCGCTCGTCGCTCTCGAAATCGACCTGGCTCTCATGCGCCATCATTTCAAAGTTCGTGGCTGGCAGAGGGATACAAGTCAGGCGAGTAGCGAGACCTGAACCAAAATTCTGCTCGTTCACCTTCTTCTTCAGGGCGATAGGTGTGCCTGTGTAGATAAAGTTCCACGTCACGATAAAGTCCTGCATGATCGAATCGTTGTTCGAATACGCCTGTCCATCCTCTTCATTGTGGAAGGCCTTCAACTCCATCGATTGCTTGTCAATCCAGGAGCCACCTTTCTGAACGGTCACAGTGTTATCCAATTCCGTATCGAACGTCAGCATGTGTAGCTGCATCGGCTGGCCATCCACCTCTTCCACCGAGTTTACCATGTCCTGAATGAACTGGGCATTAGAAGTACGAGCCGGATGGACTCGTACAATGACCTTTGGTTTCTTGGGCTTCTCCTTGTTGGCGCCTTTGGTGCGCATCTGCTCGCGATAGGCATTGATGGCATCCTTGCCCACCTTGTCAGCAGCGACAATAGGCGCAGCGAGCAGCTTAAACAATCGCGTCGCAAATGACTTTCCAGAAGCCGGATCACCAATAATTAGCGTCGAGTTATTCAGCCTGCGCAGTTCCTCAGGGCGATGATAGAACCTATATGTACACCTTGTCATCAAGGTCATCAGCAGACCTCCGCCCACAAACATCGCCGCAGGATACTGATTTCTCTTCAATCCCTTCGTGATATCCTTCAGCAGCGGGAAATCCTGCATCAGCGCCTCAATCTGCTCACCCCAATCCCACAGCCAGCGGTTGATGTCCTCCTCCGACCTATCACTCGGGCCAGGCCCCAGCGATAGGTTTTTGCCTGAGACAATCTCCTGATAGGTCTTGCCCGTCGCAGCTTTTACCGCTTCCTGCATGGCCTTGGATGGCAGCGAGCCTGCATACTTCTTTTCTTTCTCCGCGATGCAAGAGACGGCTGAGGCGACGGTCTGCGCCACGTTCTCATTGCGTTCTGCGATGATTTCTTTGACCCAGCTTTGTGCTTCGACGATTCGCTGCACGGCGGCTCTGTCTCCATCGAGCATGAGCAGCAGGTCGGTGGCAAGCTTGAGTGATTCGTTGTGACGATTACTGTCCGCGGCGCACGGCAGCCGGTCATGATAGCGCTGATCAATAATACCTTGTACATCATA